>NZ_JBJEEX010000022.1:0-2986 GCF_051873495.1 Floccifex sp. | reverse complement strand
GTAAAAGTATATTCTAAATGACTATTAGATGAGTCAATTAGAATATACCAGGAGTGAATTTTTATGAAAATAGGATTTATTGGATGTGGAAATATGGGAAGTGCAATGATTAAAGGAATCGTACAAGGAAAGGTTTGTCCTCCTTCACAAATATATGTTGCGGATCATCATCAAAGTAATTTTGAAAAAATCGCATCATTAAATGTTCATACAACATTAGATAATATAGAAGTAAGTAAAGAAGTCGATGTACTATTTTTATCCGTGAAACCATATGTATATGAAAATGTAATTTCACAAATAAAGGATTCTGTAAAAGAGAATGCGATTATCGTGTGTATTGCGGCAGGAAAAACAATAGCGCAAGTACAAACATACTTTCAAAAACCAATAAAAATTGTGAAAGCTATGCCTAATACTCCGGCTATGGTACAAGAAGCAATGAGTGCTATTAGCTATAATGAATACTTAACACAAGAAGAAGTCGATACAATATTAAATATCTTCAATAGTTTTGGAAAAGTTGAGATAGTATCTGAATCACAAATGGATGCCGTAACTGCGGTGAGTGGAAGTTCGCCAGCTTATGTTTATATGATGATAGAAGCAATGGCCGATGCGAGTGTAAAACAAGGAATGCCACGTAAACAAGCTTATGTATTCGCAAGTCAGGCGGTATTAGGAGCTGCTAAAATGGTATTAGAAACACAACAACATCCAGGCACATTAAAAGATGCGGTTTGTTCACCATCAGGAACAACGATTGAAGCGGTTAGTAAACTCGAAGAAACAGGTTTTAGAAGTAGTATTATACAAGCCATGGATGCTTGTTTTGAAAAATCGAAAAAGATGACAGGCTAGTCATCTTTCTTTTTGTATTCTTTCAGTGTTTGTAGATTCGATTGAATGAGTACTCTGATGAGTTGATTGATAATCGCTTTAGTTTGAGCATCGATTGTCTTTATTTGTTTGATAATATTTCTTAAATTCACAAATTGAAAATCATATATGTCTTCAACATTTTCTTTTTGAATTAATTCATAAAACGATTCAATGAATATTTTTCGCTGTTCTAAAGAAGCATTTTGAAGCCATGTGTTACCACTTTGTTGCAGAAACAAAGACAAAGAATCTAATTGTGAAGTACGAATAAAATGATCGTCTTGTATATTCCAATTAAATAAATCATGTTGGTGAAGATGTTTGGCATCACTTTGAATAATTGTATAATGATTCGAGTTTTCTAGAATTAGACCGAAAATAGAACCTTGTGGTATAAATTTATGATAAATCGGTTGAATTGTATTTAAATTATTTTCTAAAAATCCAGGACCATCGAAATTATAAATTTCTATACAATTTTGAATGGAATCTAAATGACTAGCACAAAAAGTCGCAAAGTTTCCTCCTTTTGAATGACCAATTAAACGATAAGAATAAGAAGGAAAGGAAAGTGATTCAACATATTTTACACTGCTTTTTTGTCCATATGTTTCTTGACAAAACAACATATTAAAATCTTCTTTCCATCCTACAATTGAAGTATCTGTTCCTCGAAAACAAATATTATAAATATTGTCTTCGCATACAAAAACCATAGCACTGAATTGTTCATCTAATAGGGGATCAAAGACAGATTGAAAGAAGCCTACCATACAGTTACAATAACGAATGCTGTCGTTCATACATAAAAGTAAAGATAGAAATTGTTCTGGGTCTTTATTTACATTCAATAATGTTTGAAAATAGGGATAAAATTGATAAAACGGAATTAAGGTGGTTTCAATGTCAATATCAATGAGTTCCCAATTTAAATAAGTTAAGTAACTAAATATGGCGGCATCTATTTCATTAAAAGGATATTCTTCAAAAGAAAATTGTCCATATTTTTTGGCATAATCAAGCATGTTCATAATTTTATTCTAACAAAAAAATCAGAGAATGCATCTCTGATTTAAATTTCGTAACAAGAAGTACATTTATCAGGTTTTAATACTAATTCTGGGTTTTGGTTTGTGACTCGCATGTGAGCTGGAATAGAATGAGTGATAAAGCAGTTTCCGGCAATAACGCAACCTTCACCGATAACGGTTTCACCACCTAAAACGGATGAATTCGAATAAATTGTCACATTATCACAAATAGTAGGATGACGTTTAACACCTCTTAATTTTTGACCATCACGAGTTGATAAACCTCCTAAAGTAACTCCTTGATAAATTTTAACGTGATTTCCAATGACAGTAGTTTCACCAATTACTACGCCTGTACCATGATCAATGAAGAAATACTGTCCAATAGTAACACCTGGATGTATATCGATTCCGGTTTTACTATGGGCTTGTTCAGTCATAATTCTAGGAATTAGTGGAACATCCAATAAATATAATTCATGAGCAATTCGATTCACAAAAATCGCATAGAACCCAGGGTAAGAATAAACAATTTCATCGTATGAAGTAGCTGCTGGATCTCCTTCAAAGGCTGCTTGAATATCAGTTTTCAAGTAGTCATGAATTTTAGGAAGTTGATCTAAAAATTGAAGAGCAATTTGTTTAGCTTTTTCTTTACGCGCAAATTTTGGCGATTTTGCATATTTAGGATGATACAACAAAGCCCGTGTTGTTTCATAAACAAGTAAAGTATAAATCGATTCAACATGGCCTCCTATTTCATATTTATTGGAAAATTCGGAAACAGTTTCACGATTTCCAAATAAAGCAGGAAATAAAGCGTGTTGGCAATTTTCAATGATTTTGGTAATTTCTTTTGTATCGAGTTGAGAAGTATGTTTATCTTTATAATTTTGTTCAACGTCTTCAATAACATGTTGAACAATTCGTTCAATTTTACTATCTAATTCCATCAAAAAAGTCTCCTTTTTAGTCTGTATAAAATTATACTATAAAGTGGTATTTTTTTCTATTTTTCGTATAATACATTAGAAAATTAATACACCAATGTTGATAAAAAACACCAATCGAAG
>NZ_JBJEEX010000021.1:0-3020 GCF_051873495.1 Floccifex sp. | reverse complement strand
TATCTAATGTATATCGAAAAGAATAAATTGATGAATTTTTTGTTTCACAAACAAAAGAAAGAGCCTGACTGTAGTTTTCTCCTAAATAAAATCCTTTACCAAAGTCACAGTTTTTTCTTGCCCCTTCAATAGAAATTTCTGACAATCCTTTTTTAGACCCATGAAATAAAACATTATGATATTTTTCTTTAATAAATTCTTCTTTAACACGATTCATTCTATACTTATTTTTATATAAGTAAGCATAAAACTTCTCATAAATATCAATTCTCGTTTTTTTCCCTTCTAAAATCTCATCTAAAGTCTTTCTTGATATATTTGTCTTCTTCGATAATTCAAGAACATTCATTTTTTCTGATTCTAGTATGAAATTCAAATCATCTTTTAGATTGTAATCACAATTTATTTTCAACATAGACAATCCCCTTTACTAGTATCATTATAACTTATTTGTATATTTTATACAAACAAGTTACATAGCTTGAATTGTTTTCTTGTTTACGTTTCTCATAAAGAACAAAGAAATAAGTAAAGATAGTGTTTCACTCATAATAAAGGTATACCATATGATATTGATATTTGATCCATTTAATACCATTTGTACAAAAATATAAGCAACTGGTATCACAAATAATAATTGACGACAAATTGATACAATTAAAGATTCCAATCCTTTATTTAATGCCTGGAAAATTCCTTGTAGAGCAATATTGGCTCCAGCAAAAATAAAACTTAAAGAAACAATACGAATGGCACTTACACATAAATCTTGAGTTTGATTTGATAAGCCAAATAAAGTTGCGATAGGGTTGGCAAATACTTCTAAAACAATCAATCCTACACCCATAATAACTAATGTATAAATCATTCCATATTTAATTCCTTCTTGTACTCTTTGTTTATTGTTCATACCATGGTTAAAACTAATGATAGGAGTAATGGCATCTCTTAGACCAAAAGCCGCAAATAAAATAAATTGTTGGATTTTATAATACAATCCATATGCGGTTACCACGTTTTCACCAATTTGAATAAAAATAATATTTAAAAAGTATGTCATAAAAGACATTAAAGCTTGTCCAATGATAGCAGGTATTCCAATCGTATAAATATTAGAAATAATCATTATATTCGGTTTACAATAATGTATTTTATTTTCAATTTCTTTATTGTATTTTAAGTGAAAGAAAAGCCCTACTAGAAATGAAACAATCTGTCCAATAATGGTTGCCCATGCTGCTCCTTGTACACCCATATTGAATACATAAATAAAAATTGGATCTAAAATAATATTTACAATGGCTCCACTTACTTGTGCAATTGTTGAATAGAGCGACTTTCCTGTGGCTTGTAGAATTTTTTCAAATAAAGAGAAATACACAATTCCAAATGATAAACCACAACAAATTGTTAAGTAATCAATGGCCATTTTACTAATTTGGGGATTTTGTGTTTGTGAAGCAATGTAAGGCTTGATTCCAAAAATTGTAAATAATACAAATAATACATAAATAATTAATCCTAAAAATAAAGCATTCCCAGAAGTTTGATTCACTTTTTGTTTGTCGTTTTGTCCTAGGCTCTTAGACAATAATGCATTCACTCCGACTCCTGTTCCAATTGATATAGCTACCATCAACATTTGTACAGGAAAAGCGATTGTTAGTGCATTTAAAGCGAGTTCTCCACTTCCTGGAATATTGGATACAAAGGCTGAATCGACAATATTGTATAGTGCTTGTAACATCATCGATAGAATAATAGGAATTCCCATATTCAACATTAATTTATTGATTGGCTGAGTTGCCATCTTGTTTTGTGATAAATTTTCCATTTTTTCCTCCCTTAACCACAAAAAAACGTGTAACCTGGTCTCAGATTACACGCACATTTGCTGGATTTACATCTCCCATTTAAGGCGTTTGTATTATACCAAAAAACAATTTTTTTAGTAAGCAAAAACCTTGATTTTATTTTGAATCAATTCATCAATTGCTTCTTCAATTCTTTCATCATTATCTTTGTTTTCAAAAGATAGAATTACGGATAAAGGATCCGCCATATTATCATTGGAAAATTGCTTAGGATTATATTCCCATAACTCAAGTCGAACTTGTTTATCAGGATTCACCAATTCATTCATTAATTGTTTCTTATCAAATAATTTATGATAAATGGCATATGTTTTTATTTTATTTTCATTAAGCATTGTCTTTTCGGATAATACACATTCACCAGAAAGTACCATATCTTTCGTTATTTTATCCGATTCAATGTAACCAACACTTCGAATAGGACTTGAACAATACTTCCTTACTTTTTCAAATAATACCGCATTATCATATTTAGCTTTTATTACTTTATTCACACCATCTTTTGAAATTATAAACAATCCCGTTACCTCTAATTGTTTCACACACCGGCTTAATGTCATTGCAGTGTAAGGCAATGTTTTAGTTGCCTCGGCCATATATAATTGTTGTTTACCATTATAAAAATAAAGAAGCACTAACTGTTGTGTCGAAAACATAAATTTTTCTACTTCTTTTTTTACTTCTGTTTGTTCTGTTAAAAAGGTTCCCATAAAAGGCAAGTAAGCTTGTTTGTCTGTTATAAAAGAAATTCTATTTTCTATCAAGTTTTTCCTTCTATAAGAAGTAATAGAAGCCAATACAAAAACGATAGGAATATTATCTATTTCTTGAATTCTTTTGATTTGTTTTTTTAATGAAGGAATTGGTGCAAGTTCCTCTTTTACAATAAGCATAAGACAAGGCAGTGTATCAATATACGCAAAATAAAAATCATAACTATCACTTATATATAGCGGTAGATAACTCTGTTTATCCCATGTTTTATATGTAACTGAAATTCCAAATAGTTCATTTATCATTGCTTTCCTCTTTTTAACTCTATTTATTATATTTTAACTTTTTAAAAGTTAAAATGCAATTTATTAAAGTTAAAATCATAACCACTAATAAAAATTAGTGGTATCGTAAGCCCTATAAGGGCGTGTT
>NZ_JBJEEX010000020.1:0-16166 GCF_051873495.1 Floccifex sp. | reverse complement strand
TTCGATTGGTGTTTTTTATCAACATTGGTGTATTAATTTTCTAATGTATTATACAAAAAAAAGTATTTGTGTCAAAATAGAACTATACTTAATAAATAGGATAAATTTGTATGGCAAATAAAAAAAATAATATTCACTCTCGTAATGAAGGTTTCGGAAAAACAGTTCATTATGATTCTCATGGAAAAAAAGTAGGCACAACTCGTAATAATGGTTTTGGTAGTTATACTCATTATGACCAGAGAAGTAAAAAAGTGGGGACAACGAAAACTACCACTTTAGGTGGTTCAAACATTATGATAAAAATGGAAGATATGTAGGATCTTCTACAGTTAATACTCTTTCTGGTTCTACTCATTATGATAAAAAAGGTAAAAAAGTGGGTACGACATATAATGAAGGATTCGGACGTTCTACAACATCGAATTCAAGTGAAGGATGTTATATTGCGACTTGTGTTTATGGATATGATAGCGATGAAGTATGGACTCTTCGTAAGTTTAGAGATAATGTTTTGAAACAACACTTTATAGGAAAATGTTTCATCAAAGCGTATTATTTTATTTCGCCTAAACTTGTTCATTTTTTTGGTAATCAACAATGGTTTCATAGCTTTTTTAAATTCATTTTAAATCCATTAATAAAAAAGATAGACTCACAGGAGCCTATCAAATAATTTAGCACATGGTTCATATAACCACAAAATCGATAAAAATGTGCAAATTGATAATATTAGTTCAAATGGTAAATCCGCTATAAAATAAGACATAAAAGGTACATTCATAATGAATACAGATCCTAATACAAATGTCCAGCAATACAATAGACTATATAATACACCTGTAATAGCTAATTTAAAGGGTGTATTAATTATTTTAAATATGGTATTTGATAATATAGGGATAAAACTATATCCAATCCACATAATAGGTGTATAAACTAAATTAAAGCTACCAACAAATAAATTATCAAAGAGAACATGTAAAGTAATAACGAACAAAGTATCAGAAAAATTTAATTTCTTAGCATATAAAACAAGAAGAAAAAAAGTAAGTTGTATATTGGGAAGAAAAGATAATACTTCTTCTTGTACTGTTAAAATAGCACTTAAAAATGCCAATATAACTAATTTTCTAGTATTCATATTCAGTCATGACAAAAGAAATTTTCATTCCGTCTTGTAATTTAATTTCTTCTATTCCTACTTCACTCATTTCATCATCAACATAAATAGAAATAAATTCTGACCAATCATCGGGTGTTGTTAATGTTTCAATACTCATGATCATTCCATTTTCAATCACAACATTATCAAAGTTTTCTTTAATGACTTCTGGACAAGTTTGTTCTTCTTTAAATGGGACTTCTTTTTCACATACAATTGAATGATCCACTTGCTCAACGACAACATCAATTACACCATCATTGCTTGATTTTGATAATTGTTTAGGAATAAAAATTCCGGCTAACAATACAAGCAAAAGAGCCACAGTAAGAATAATTTTGTTTTGTTTTTTCATGTTTTCTTCTATTTTTTGGCTAATTATCAATATCACCAGTACAAATAATCATCAAAAAATAGTTCCTCCTATCAAGAACAGGCAAGTCTTCTGACTTAGATTCACTTTACTTTCAAGCCTTCTCTATAAATAAATGGCATAATTTGATTTCATCCTCATCACAGCTGCTGGGACAGTCCAAGATTTTCACTTGCTTCCTTATTAAGAAATATTCACCTGAACTTTAATATAATATCAGTAATGTTTATAAATGACAATTTTTTTAAAAATGCTAGATAAAGAAAAAAGGTCCTTTCAGACCTTTGGTAACGAATTATGAATCACAAGCTGTGGAATTTGATATTTTTTATCAATTACCTTATAATTTGGCATCCATTTTTCTAATTGATTATAAAAGGAAGATGAATGATTAGGAACAAGTAAATGAACAAATTCATGAATGATAACATAATCTATAAATTCTTTTGGAAATAGAAGCAAATACGCATTTAATTTTATTTCTTTTTTTACATAGTTACAACTTCCCCATTTTGATTGAAAACATTTAATATTTAATTGAATATTTGAAAAATTTAACTTATTTTCAATTTCAAGAAAACGACGTATTAAATATGGACTAGCTAATTCAATTAGAGACGTTTCAAATCCTTTTTGATCTTTAAAATGAATTTCATTATCTAATATGTAATTTTCTGAATCTTGACAAAGTAAGTAAGCTTGTCCATAAATATGTAGAATATCATGATCTTTTAAAATTCTTTCTTGTTTCAAACAATTATTGATCCAATCTTTTTTTGATTCAACGAACTCAGTTATTGTTTTATTTGAAACAGAAAAAGGAGCCGTTACAATGACTTGTTGTTTTTTAATTTTTATGATAATTCGTTTTTGATTTTTTTTGCGGATAATTTTATAAGTCATTTAAAATATCTTGACAAGCTTGATCTAAATATTGATTAACGATTTCCTTTTGATTATCTTGATAAGATTCGTATTTATTAATATCGCGAATTAAATCAACCATTGGTAATGTCGCATAACATTTTAAGTTTGTTTCGTTAAAGAATTCGTTAAGTTGATCATTGTCATAGAATTCAATTCTTTCATGACAATTTGGACATTCTAAATAAGCCATATTTTCAATTACACCTAAAACTTTTACTTTCATTTGTTCACACATATGAACGGCTTTTGAAACAATCATAGAAACCATTGGCTGTGGTGTAGAAATCATTAAAATTCCTTGCACTGGTAAAGATTGCATAATTGTTAATGGAACATCACCAGTTCCTGGTGGCATATCAATTAATAATACATCTAATTCTTGCCATAAAACATCCGTATAAAATTGCTTAACAACACCAGCAATAACAGGTCCCCTCCAAATAACAGGATCGCTTTCATTTGGAAGCATGAAATTAAGTGACATAACTTTGATTCCTTCTTTTGATTCAACAGGAATGACTTCATTTTGAGCCGTAGCATAGGCTTGCCCGTTTTCTATATTTAATAAACGAGGAATACTTGGTCCTGTAATATCGGCATCCATGATTCCAACTTTTAAGCCTTTTCTTGCCATTTGTTTAGCCATTAAAACAGTAATAGTCGATTTTCCAACCCCACCTTTTCCTGACATAACAGCGATAATGTGTTTAATTTTATTTTTAGGATTTTGAGTAATCCCACAACTATTTTTGTCTTTAGAACAATTTCCTTTACTTGGACATCCTTCACAACTCATTTTTCTTCCTCCTTATCCATATCTGGAAAATATGTATCATATACATCCGTCAATCGTTTATTTTGAATGTGCGTATATATTTGTGTGGTTTGAATATCACTATGCCCTAATAATTCTTGAACGACTCTTAAATCTGCATTTCCATTTAATAAATGTGTCGCAAAGCTATGACGAAGCGAATGACAAGAAATATCAGGATTTAAAGCTAGTTCTTTTACTTTTCTCTTAATCAATTGATGAACATATTGTCTATTTACAGGATGATTTAATTGATTAACAAAGAAATAAGGACTATTTTGCTTATCCCATTGCTTTCGGACTAAAGAAATGTATTGATTCATTTGATCAATGCAATTCGAAGCTATAGGAACAATTCTTTCTTTTCCACCTTTTCCCTTGATTTTACAAATTTTTTCGTGTAGGTGGACATCATTTAATTTCAAATCACATAATTCTGAAACACGCAAACCACAACTATAAAGTGTTTCAATCAATGTTTTTTGAAATATACCTTGATCACTTGAATCAAAAGATTCCAACAGTTTATAGACATCTTCAAAATCAAGGTACGTAGGTAAATGTTTATTCGTATTAAAACTATGAAAATATAAAACAGGATTGTTTATATCTGGATGATTTAAAGTAGTAAAACGATGAAATGATTTAATTGATGCCAACATTCGATTACAAGATGATGTTTTATGACTTTTACAGAATTCATTAAAGAAAAAATCTACCTTAGTTATATTGATATCTTCCATATTGGTAATGTTTTTATGTTCCATAAAAGATAAATATTCATCAAGATCATGCATATAAGCTTCAATTGTCTTCTGTGCTTTATTTTCAATTACTGCTAAATTGATTTTATAATCATTTAATGCTTCTCTACAATTCATCTAATCTATTTTAACACTAAATCCATTTTGGTGGTAGTATGCAACATTTACAGTTCGCATCTTTTATAGCCTCTATACAAATGGATTTAGCTTCTTGAGATTGTGTATGATACGCAATTTGAAGTGTCTTTACAGAAAAGTTATATTTATGTAAACATTGTGTAATTTCATTTAAGCGATCACAACGATGTACAAAATAAAAACGCCCCTTTGATTTAAGTAAACGATTAGCTTGTTCTACTAATTCATTAAGAGTTAAATTCTTTTCAATTCTACCTAATTGTCGATTATCTAAAACGGTATTGGGATTGGTTTCATTAATTGGAAAAAAAGGTGGATTGCTTATGATGACATCAAATAAATCTGATTGAAATTCTTTAATATCACTACAAACAATAGAACAAGGATGTTTAATAAAAGTATCAGCATTTTTTTGAGCTATTTGACATGCCTCAGGTAAAATTTCTACTCCTGTTAATGAGTGAATATCAAATTGATCTAAGTAGACTAATAAAGCACCATTGTTGGTACCTATGTCTAATATGTTATCATCCTTTTTTACTTTTATAAATTGAGCTAATAACTTCGTATCGATATTCATGCGAAACATATTTTTATCTTGATACAATTTACAATTCGGATCAACAATATAATCTAATGTATATTCTTTCATTTGGACTCCTTTTTTAATAAATCAGATGCTTTAAAGAAAACATTGGAATGAAATGACTCATTTAATTGATTTATGATTGTTTGCGAATTTTGTACAGGTGCTTCAAATAAATTGACTTGGTCAATAATCTTATCTGCATTTTGTAAAGAACCCATAGTAATAGCCATAAAACGATAACCAATAGGCTCAAAGTTATTTTCAATTATCGATTGTACGGTGTCATATATTGTTTGATATTGATTTGTATATGTTGTTAAAGGACAACTTCTAACAATAGTATGAAAATTACTATCACGAAGTGAAACAGAAATTAATAAACCTTTCTGATTATCTTGTTTAAGTCTTCTACTTAATTCATTTGATAAATCTCTAGCTTTATCAAAGGCCTCATTTAAAGAATAAAAATTAGTTGTATATGTTTTTGAAACAGAACAACTTTTTTGAGTAGAAGAATAATGAAGTTGACTTGAACTATGTCCTCTTGCTTTTTGTATTAAAGCATAGCCACTGTTTTTCATAAGTCGTAATATTTTTTCTTCATTATCGGGATTGGCAAAATCACCTATTGTTTCAATTCCTAATTTTTTTAATTCAGGAATCGTTTTTTTACCTATCCCGTGCATGTTTTCAATTTTTAAAGGCCACAATTTACTTGGAATTTCAGCAATTCTCAAAATTGTTATACCAGCAGGTTTACGCATATCACTAGCCATTTTGGCTAAGAATCGATTAGGGGCAACACCAATCGATACATTTAATCCTGTCTCGACATAGATTCCGTGTTGGATTTGATACGCAAGATCAAGAGGTCTTTTATATTGTTTGATAATTTCTGTTACATCCATATAACATTCATCGATGCTAGCGGGTTCAATTTGATGGGTATAGCGCTTAAGATAACTAAAAAATTTATTGGACAACATGCGATAGTAATTATAATCGCCAGGAACTAAAATTAAATCTGGACATTTTTCAAGTGCCATATAGACGGGCATAGCACTTTGAACGCCTTTTTCTCTGGCCACGTAATTAGCGGTTGAAATAACAGAACGTTTATGATTCGAACCAATTGCCAAAGGTTTATCTTTGTATTCAGGATGTCTAAGTTCTTCTGCTGAAGCAAAAAACGCATTGATATCGATATGAAATAAAACTCTACCCATTATGTACTCTCTTTTTTAATTCTTTGGCACTATCAATTGCTTCTTTACTATCATTACCAGTTGCCATAATCGCAAGTTCACGAATGCTTTCTGATTCATTTAATTCATCAACATGAGTACAAGTAGAATTTTCACTACTTTCTTTTGTAACACAGAAATGATGATCGGCCCAACAAGCTACACTCGATAAATGTGTTATACACAGTATTTGGTAATTTTCTGATAATAAATGCATTTTATGGCCCATGGCTAAGGCTACTTTACCAGAAACACCAGTATCAATTTCATCAAAAATGATTGTTTCAATGTGACTTTCAGATTGAAATACAACTTTTAGTGCTAACATAAAACGAGAAAGTTCCCCACCAGAAGCACTCTTCTTTAAAGAAGAGAACGGTTGGCCAGGGTTCATACTTGCCATAAATTCAATTTTATCAATCCCATTTTTTGATGGTTGTTTTGCTTGAACGTCAATTTTAAAACGAGCATGCTCTAACATTAAATCATGACAGTGTTTCTCTACTTCATGGCATAATTCATCAATTTTATTGATTCTTTGATTATGAAGTTCAAGTGCATATTGATCATATATTTTTTTTGATTGAACGACTTTCTTTTCAAGTTTTTCAAATACATCTTGTCGATGTAAAATCAAATCCACTTTATTTAAATATTTAGATAGTGTTTCCATCATATTATGATAATTACCACCATATTTTCTAAATAGTTTTTTGATTTTATATTCTCGTTCTTGAAGTTGATCTAAATCATAATTTTCATTTTGAAGTTGATCTTTATATTTTTTTAATTCATCACAAATCGCATCTAATTGATAATATTCATTTTGAATATCAATATGGATATTATCATTTTTTTGAACGATTTTATGAAGACTATACACTTGTTCTAATACACCATTTTCTTTATCTAAAATATAAATAGCTTGACTTACATCCTCTAGATTTTTTTGATAGTTGGAAGCTTCTTTAATTTTATTTTGAAGTTCTTCTAGTTCGTTTTCTTGAATATCCGCTTGTTGAATTTCATTAATACACGCTGTCACATAATCCAATTCATCATCGGAATATGTTTCATTTTTCGCTTTTTCAAAGTTTTTTAAATCCAAGGCATATTGTTGATAAGCTTGTTCTACTTTATTTTTTATGGATTTTGTATTGGCATATTGGTCTAATAAAGATAGTTGTGTTTCTTCATCCATTATTTTATATGTGTCCATTTGCGAGTGAATATCCATAAGTTGATACATTAATTTACGTATATAACTTAAGGTGGTATTCATCATATTTAATTTGACAGTGGATTTTCCATTGGCATGAATGGTACGTGTCACAATTAGATTATCGTCAATTTCAAAGCCATCTTCTTCTAATTGATCACAAATTGTTTTGTCAGGTCTAGAAAACACAATTTGAAGAACACATTTTTCTTTTCCTTTACGAATGATATTATTGCCAGCTCTTTCTCCACATAAATAAGAAATTGCATCAATTAACAAACTTTTACCAGCTCCTGTTTCACCTGTAATAACACTCATTCCAGATGAAAAATCTAGTAAAGCATAATCAAATAATATATAGTCTTTGACCATTAATTGTTCAATCATGTGTTCTCCTTTCCTTTGCATATAAAATAAATTCCTGATTTCCGTTTCTTCCTTTTATTGGACAAGGAATCATACGAATATAGGCATAGTTAGTAAAAACAAATTGTTCCACATCTTCCACAACTTTTTGCTGTATTTTTTTATCTTTTAATACACCTTGCTTATTTAAATATTGGGGACCACATTCAAACTGCGGTTTTATTAGAATAGCCATGTGAGATACATTTAGATTTGAAAAAACAGCACTTAAAATTGTCTTAGCACTAATGAAACTAACATCCATACATATAAAATCAATGTCATCTTCAAACCATTCACGTGTTAAATTTCTCGCATTGTAGCCTTCCATCTTCACTACACGAGAATCTTGGTCTAGTTTTTCAGCTAATTGTAAGTGTCCTACATCAAGGGCATATACTTTTTTTGCTCCTTTTTGTAAGCATAAATCAGTAAAGCCACCTGTACTTGCACCAATATCTAATACAACTTGATTTTCAACTGAAAAGTTAAATTCATCAAAAGCTGCTTTTAATTTATAAGCAGCACGAGAAACATAGTCATCTTCTTTGGCTTGTATCTCTATTTTATCAAGTTCATTGACATCAAAAGAAGGTTTTGTGATGCATTTCCCATTCACGAATACGTATCCTTCTTTAATCAAGTCTTGGGCCTTACTTCGGGAACTAATTTGTTCCATACAAGCTTTATCTAGTCTCATTTGAATCCTCACTTATATGCTCAAATAATGCATTAATATGTATGTTTTCTTCTATTCTTAAAGAACGAATAGATCCTTGTGGAACAAAATGATCTTCAATACCTAGAATATCAAATTCTTTGTTATGGTATTCCAATATAGCACTTGATAAAGAACCAATTTTACAATCCGTTTCATAAATATGAATTTTTAAATTTGTTTTAAATAGTTTATCTAAACATTCTGTATCAATTGGTTTAAAGAAGCGAGCATTCACAACAATCATAGAAATATCATTGATGGTTGCTTTTTCTATTACTTTATCCACTTCAGGACCATAACAAATCACTATACATTCAGGATTATTTCCAACTGTATATGTAGTCCAAGTTCCAGGTTTAATATATTCGTATTCTTTTACTTTTTGATATTTTTCATAGCCACGTGGATAACGAATGAAATATGGTTTCTTTTCTATAAATGCACTATAAACTAGATTTTGTGCTTCACATGCATCTTTTGGCTGTGACAATATTACGTTAGGTATACTTCTTAAAAATGAAATATCAAATACACCTTGATGTGTTTCACCATCATCTCCTACTAAACCAGCGCGATCAACGCCAACAACAACAGGAAGATTCATTCTTGCCATGTCGTGATTGATTTGATCGTATGCTCTTTGAAGAAAGGATGAATAAATACTAACAAATGGCTTTAATCCCGCTTGGGCCATAGCACTTGCCATAGTTATTGCGTGATCTTCAGCAATTCCACAATCAAAAAAACGATCTGGATATTTTTTTTGAAATTCTAAAAGCTTACTTCCGTTAGCCATGGCAGGAGTAATCGCAACAATTTTTTTATCTTGTCGTGCTAAATCAACCAAAGTTCTAGAAATAATTTCTGACCATGTTAGTTCGTCTTTAGGCGTACGCATTAAAGAATGTCCTGTTGTAACATCAAAAGGAGAAACTCCATGCCATTTTCCAATTTCATCTTCTTCCGCATAGCTGTATCCTTTTCCTTTTTTTGTGACTACATGGATGACAATGGGCCCATCTGAATTTTTAGCTGCCTGAAATGTTTTGATTAAAGTATGTAAATCATGACCATCAACAGGACCCATGTAATTAATATTAAAGTTTTCAAATAATGGTGCATTAATCATTTCATCACGAATATGATCTCTTAAATTCGTCATAGACTTTAATAAAGAAGCTCCTAAATAACTATCTTTTAAATTCTTTTTAACATCACTTTTCATTGTTTGATAAAAATGACTTGTTCTTAAATCTGTGATTTTTTGTTCAATGACACTATGATTCTTAGAAATTGACATATTATTGTCATTAAAAATGATAATGATTTTTTTCTGTTGTGTTCCTATATCATTCAATGCCTCCATCGACATTCCAGAACACAAGGCTCCATCACCAATAACCGGTATAATTTCATAATCTTGTTTTTGTAGATCTCTTGCACATGCAAAACCTAGAGCTGCTGAAAGAGATGTAGAAGAGTGACCAGCTTCCCAACAATCGTATTCACTTTCATTTCTTTTTTGAAAGCCAGATAATCCATCTTTTTTACGTAATGTCGAAAAATAAGGTGAACGACCCGTTAAAATTTTATGAGTGTAACATTGATGGCCTACATCAAATATGATTTTATCTTTAGGTGCATTAAAGACATAGTGAAGAGCTACTGTTAACTCGACAACACCTAAATTACTTGATAAATGTCCTCCTGTTTTAGAAATGGAGTCAATCAAAAATTTTCGAATATCTTCACAAAGAATGTTTAATTCTTCGATAGACATATTCTTTATATCTGCGGGTGATTTTATATCATAAACGCGCATGGTATTCACCTCCATTTAGTATGTACGATTAAGTAAAAAGTCAAATATTTCTTCTAAGTATTTTGTATCACAGTGTAAACAATTTATCGCATCTCTTAATTGTTTATCATATTGTTCAACCATTTGTTTTGCTTGTTCAAGCCCTAATAAAGAAACAATAGTTAATTTATCGTTTTCAGTGTCACTAGTAGATTTACCTAATTGTGCTTCGCTTTGTGTAATATCTAAGATATCATCTTGCATTTGGAATTGTATACCTGAAAGAAGTCCAATTTTCTTCAATGTTTCAATGTCTTCTTCATGATTCGCAAGAATAGCTGCCAGAATCATAGGTAAAGTTAATAATTTTGCGGTTTTATATTTATCTATTTCAAGTAATTGTTCAAAAGAAGGATTTGGTTCTAATTCAGCTTTTATATCTAAATCCTGACCTAAAATCATGCCATCAATACCAGCATATGATGATAAATAATATACCAGTTTAACCTTTTGTTCATTATCACATTCACTGTTCAAAATAACTTCAAATGCCTTTGTCAATAATCCATCTCCAGCTAAAATAGCTGTTGCCTCATCGAATGCTTTATGACAACTTGGTTTACCACGTCTTAAATCGTCGTTATCCATACTTGGTAAATCATCATGAATTAAAGAATATGTATGAATCATTTCTACTGCACATGCAGCTGGAAACCCGAGTTCCGGGTTGATTCCATATCCTTTTAAAAGGGCAAAACATAGCTGAGGGCGTATTCTTTTTCCGCCATTCATTAATGAATATGACATTGCTTCTTTTGTCTTACTTTTCGTATTTTCGTTCACTTTTTTATATAAGTATTCTTCAAATTCAGTTTGTAGAATCATCTTGCACCTCATTTTTCATTAATTCATCAATTTTTAATTCAAATTCTTTTAATTGTTGATCACATTGATTGGATAATTTAATACCTTCTTCAAATAATGACATCGCATCTTCAAGTTCAAGGTTGTTTCCATTTAAAAGTGATACAATTTCATCTAAACGCTTCATAGCTTCCTGAAATTTTAATTTTTTTGGCATATTATTCTTCCTTTTTTACTACTTTAGTAGTGATTTTTCCTTTGTGAAGTAAAATTTCAAGTTCATCCCCACACTCAACTTGATTGATGCTTCGAATAATGGTGGAATCTTTTTTTGTCAGTGAATATCCGCGTTCCAGAATATTTAAAGGACTATAAGCATTAAGTAAAGAAATTATATTCGCAAAGGCTTGTTGATTTGTTTGTTTATAATTGATAATAGCTTCTTCTAAATTTACTTGATTTTTCTTTAATTTGCACTGTTCTAAGTATTCTTTCAATTTTGATTGTAAAGAATCTTTTTTATGTTGTATATTAATTTGCTCAATATCAATATTTTGTTTAAATTTTGAAAAAGCGTATTCATACGAATCTAATTGAATGATTAAATCAGTAATGTAACTATGCGGATCAATTAAATAGGGCTGATTTTTTATTGATAGAAATTGTGATTTATTTAAAGTAAATAGATGATTAATATTTTTTATTAATTCATTTCTTGTTTGTTTCCAATGTTTCCTTAAATCTTTGGTATCAACACTTACATATTGTGCTGCTGCTGTTGGAGTTAAAGCACGGTAATCAGAAACTAAGTCAGTTAATGTGGTGTCTGTTTCATGGCCAATACCAGAAACAATAAAAGTATTAAGATTATAAATTGTTTTAACTAATTGTTCATCATTAAAACAAAACAAATCTTCAAAACTTCCTCCTCCACGAACTAATAAAAGGGCATCATGATTTTTTTCATCTGCTTTTAATAAAGCCTGGATTATAGAAGATGGTGCATTATTTCCTTGTACATAAGCTGGATATAATGTAACCTTCATAGCTGGAAATCGCAAAGAAATTGTTTTAAGAACGTCTTGCAATGCAGCTCCTTGTTTTGCGGTAATAATACCGATATTTTCAATCCATTCTGGTTTATCTTTTTTATGAGATGAATCAAAATATCCTTGTTGATATAACCTTTGTTTTCTTTGTTCCAGTTCTTGATATAAAGCACCGATTCCATCTTCCTTTATATATTTCACATTTATTTGAAGACTTCCTCTTTGTTCATATACATTGATTGTTCCTGTCAGACAAACTTTCATTCCTTCTTTTAACTCAAAATTAAGTTGTCTTACATAACTACTAAACATGATACAGCTCATTTCACTATACTGATCTTTTATTGAAAAATAATAGTGCCCCGAACGGTGTTTAGTTAAGTTAGATATTTCTCCTTGTATCCAGACATTGGATAAATTAATGTTTTGATTTAAAACATTCTTAATTTTTAAAACAAGGGATGAAACAGGAACAACAATTTCTTGTGTCATAGTCTATCCAAAACCCCATTAATTAATTTATATGAATTATCATCGCAATATTTTTTAGATAATGTAATGGCTTCATTGATAACAACTGCTTTAGGTGCATCGTTTGCCAAAATTTCTTGGAATGACATTAATAAAATAGCTTGTTCTAATAAACTCAAACGATCAAAAGACCAGTCAGAACGTAATAAATCATTGATTTTTTTGACATAGATATCTTTATTTTCAATTGTTCCGATTGTTAAACTATATAAATATCCATCAATTTCATTGCATCCCTTCATGTTTTCAAATACACATTGACGAATGTCTTTATTTAATAATAAATGTTGGTATAAACTTTCCATTGCGATAACTCTTAATTCGTGCCGATTCATTTCATTTCTCCTTCTTTATATGGTACCCTTGCACTTGGTACAACTTCACTAGCCGGACGTGCATGTACATCCTGATCATCAAAAAATATATTAGCTCCAAACGCTTGTAAGACTTCTTTTTTCTTAGCTCCTTGTAAAAAGAATATTTCATCTACAACAATATTCCATTTTTGTAGTGTTTTTATAACACGTATTCCTGCATTACGATCACGAGCTGTTACGATAGCTGTTCGTAATAAATTTTCTTTACGGCAAACTTTTTGTAAAGAAGATAGACGGAACAAAAAATTTGCCATTGGCCCTTTTGTCAATTCCTCGTCTTGCTTTGAAATCTCATTTTGTTTGAAAGCTTCAAGTCCTTCTTTTTGGTATATTTGTTCAGATTCTGCTCCAAATAAAACAGCATCCGCATCAAATGCAATGCGAATTTGTTCTTGTTGTTGATAAGCAACATCTTGCGAATAAATAATACCACTGGCAATGCCACTCTCAATTGCGCTTTGTACATCTTGTTCATCACACGAAAGAAATAAGTCTACATCAAAAACTTTTAAATATTTTGATACACTTTCTCCTCCCGACATAACCATACGACCAATATCAAGGTTATAATAATCCAATGAATTCATGATTCGTAAAGATGTCTCTGTTGAATTTCTTGACATAACAATGACCTCAACATATTTATGCTTCAACTTGTCATTGATTGACAATAAATTCTTAACCAAATTAAAGCCAGCACCTGGTTTAAGTATATCATTTTCGTGTTGAATTTGATATTCACGATATGCATCTAATCCTTTTTGCTCAAAAATGAGATTTTCTTCTTCAAGATTAAAAAGAGCACGTGAAGAAATACCAATTACTAAATAATCATTAAATGATACTGCCATAGAATTCCTTTCTAGAAAAAAAGGAAATCGAAAGATTTCCTAAAATATAAAGCCAACAACCTCGATTTCAATTGAATCAGGTTTTAATTCAGTCATATAAGAAATACTTTCAAAGATCTTATTTTGTAGCTGAGCACATACATCAGATACATTTGCTTTATGATCAACTTTAATTGATACTTTAATTGTAAGCAAATTATCTTCAATTTTGGTAACAATCCCATTTTTAAATGTACGAGATTCTGCCAATTTAACATTTTCTTCTTCATCAATAACATTTTTCGCAATTGATGAAAATACGGTTTTATTTAATTGAACTTTTCCAAGTTCATTTTCAGTTTCTAATACAATATAATCTTGTGCCATATAATCACCTTCCATTTATCTTATTTTAACATACTTCGTCAACATTAGAATAATTTTCTTGTATTTTTAATCAATTTATCGTCTTTTAAAAGAATTTTTGTCGTTTCAATATCCATTAATAATTGTTTTTTTAGTGAATCAATTGAATTAAATTTAATTTCCTTTCGAATGTGATTAGAAAAGAAGAAACGAGCGTGTTTTTCATAGATATCTTGATTAAAATCAAGAATATGTGCTTCAATCGTCAAATTTTGATTATTGAAAGTCGGATTACATCCTATATTAATCATAGCGGGTAAATATACTTTGTCAATTAATACATAGCCAGCATAGACTCCTGTACAAGGAATAATATATTCTTCTTTTGTTTTTAAATTAGCGGTAGGAATTTGAATGAGTGTAGATCCTCTTTTATATCCATGTTCTATAGTACCTGAAATAGAATAAATATATCCTAATAAATCATTTGCTTGTTCAATTTCACCATTTAATATTAGTGGCTCTATACGACTTGTAGAAATTTTTAAGTTTGAAAAATTAACACTATCAATTACTGTTACATCAAATAAACTCTGTTCTTGTAATGAATGAATATCGCCACTATTTTTGTGTCCATATCTAAAGTCAAAGCCACATACAAGGCATTTCACATTTAATTTATGAATAACATCATGAAATTGTTGTATTGATAATTGTGAAAATGAAAGAGAAAATTGAATGATATACATAATATCAAATCCATAACTCTGAGCAAATTGTATTTTATCATCTAAAGTCATTAAATGTTTTTGTTTTTCGTGTTTAAATACCGTCCATGGATCTGGATCAAAAGTAATAAGAGCACTGGCTAGATTTTTCTTCTTTGCGTGTTGAATACAAGTATCTAATAAAACTTGATGACCACGATGAAATCCATCGAAATAGCCAATGCATGCACAACTCTCTTTTAATGGTTCTTCTATATTAAAAGCATCAACATACACAACCTGCATTAAAATAACCCCCTGACACATTTAAAAACATTGTTATGGTCTCTATCATAAATTGCCACAGGATTCGAATCATAGATACATACACGATCGTATTTTGTATCTATGCGTATGTGTTTACCGTTGTAGACATCTTGGATTGGTTGATAATCAATTCGTGGAATATGCGATAAAATCATACTTAAAGGATACACTATCACATTTTCACTATTAATAGTTTCTAAATCTTGTGCCATATCAATAGTAAAACGACCAACTTGTGTACGTTGTAACGATTTCATGCAACTTAAATTATTCGTCTTTAATCCAAAGTCTCTACAAATAGAGCGAACATAGCACCCAGATGAACAATGTACTTCAAAAGATAATTCGTCTTTATTTATACTATGTATTGAATAAATTTCAACATTATTGAAAACATCTATATTTTCAATTCCTTGTCTTTGATATTCTAATAATTTTTTACCATTTACTTTTTTACTTGAAGTCATCGGTACTTTTTGTCTTTGTTTCCCTTCAAAAGACTGTAAAACACTATCAAAATCAAAATCAAGATTAATTTGTTTTTGTTCCTTGATTTCCCCAAATACATCATCTGTACTTGTAGTGTACCCTAGTTGAATGCTTGAGCGATATACTTTGTCTGTATCTTGTAAAAATTGAAGAGCTTTACATGCTTTTCCTACAAGAACAACTAAAACACCTGAAGCATCGGGATCAAGGGTCCCTGTGTGTCCTATTTTCTTGGTATTTAATTTTCTTCTTAATTTATTCACAACATCATGGCTTGTCATGCCTGTTGGTTTATTTACTACAATAATTCCATCCATTTTATTCACCTAGCTTATTCTACTAAAAATTAAGATAATACGCAAAGAATAAAAAAAGTAGATTTCTCTACTTCAGACTGTTGACAAAGTGATTGACAGTCTTTTTAAATTCTGATATTATTGTTGTGGCAGAAAGTGACTCCGTTGAC
>NZ_JBJEEX010000019.1:0-16188 GCF_051873495.1 Floccifex sp. | reverse complement strand
AATGAAGCTTCAATTTCTTAAAAATTAGCTTGATTTATATTATCTAATTTTTTTAAATAAAAAAGCCGTATGAACGGCTTAGATTAAGATAAATAACATACCAGCTATAATAGCAGTAATATATAAAATCACAAATACTTTTAATATTTCTTTTTTGGTTGCTCCATAACGTATCAAACAAACAAGACCCAATCCAGCATTTGTGATTAAACCAGCTAATAAAGAACCAAATGAGATTCCACCCATAGAAAATAATTGTGCCAAAACAACAGTAATAGCACAGTTGGGAATGAACCCAAATAAGGCTGTTAATAATGGTTGGAAAATTGAGTTTGTTAATAGAATACGCTCTAGACTTTCAATACCAATTCCTTCAATTAATAAAGTTAATACTAAAGATGTAATGAAAATAAATCCATAGATTTTTAATGTTCTTAATAAAGCACTAACTGGAAGAGGGTATTGAGTATAACAACAAGGACAAGCGTTATTTCCATCTTGTTCTTGTTCATCTTCTTCATATTCATCATCTTCCATTTCTTCGAAGTGAATGATTTTTTGTTTACGTTCAAGAATATAGTCAACAAAGTATCCAACGACAACTGCAATTATAAATTTAGAAATTAATAGTTGAATTAAAGATGAATACATTGAAGGATTTGATAATAAAATTGGGATGGCTTCATCACTTGTAGCAATCATGACAGCAATTAATGTTCCTAAGGTAATGTTTTTTTGTAAGAACAACATGCTTGCCAAGATACTAAAACCACATTGTGGAATTAATCCTACAATAGCTCCAAACAAAGGACCATATTTCTGTAAAGAATAAAACATGGAATCATCGGAACTGTCTTTTCTTTCAAATATTTCTAAAATACAATATGTTATATATAGAAGGGGAATCATCATCCATGTGTCATGGAGTATCTCTAAAATAATTTCCAAAATATCACCTCTGATTTATTGTACACAAATCTAAAAAAAAAGCAAAAAGAAAGACAACATCTATCACGATATTGTCTTTTTTCCTTTTAATTTGATTTCACAAATTTCTTTAATAGTGGCATAAATTAGTGCAAATACCGGAACTCCTAAAAACATACCAATTACCCCAAATAAACCACCACCAACGGTAACCGCGAATAAAATCCAGAAACCATTAATTCCTAACTGATCTCCTAATACAATTGGTTTGATGATATTTCCATCTATTTGTTGTAGAACGACAATGAAAATCGCAAATTCAATGGCATATAAAGGACGAATCAATAATAGTAAAATAATGACTGGAATAGCTCCTAAAAAAGGACCAAACACAGGAATAATGTTTGTGACTCCAATAATTAAACCAATCATTGGTGCATATGGCATTTTTAATATCAACATTCCAATGTAACAAACGACACCAACAATTAAAGAATCAAACAAACTACCGACGATATATTTTTCGAAAATAGTTTTGGCATCGTTAATCCATATACACAAATAATCAGAAATGCCTTCATCAAATACTAAATATGTGAATTTCTTCGCAAAACTTTGTACAGCTTCATGATCCATTAAAATATAAATTCCAGAAACAATGGCTAAAATGAAATCAAAGGCTCCGCTAATGATAGAATAAGAATAATTCGCAATCATTGGAATTGTCTTAGTGATATAAGAAGTTATTTTCCCAGTTAAATTAAAAGAATTAATAATTTGTTCTAATTGCGTAGAATCTAATTCCAAGTATTTGGCAAACTTATAGATTAATTCAACAAGCGTTTGTCCATATTCTCCTAAGTTTAATACGAAAATCTGTAGGGAATCAATAATGGCTGGAACCGAAATTGATAGGAATAACGCAATAAAAAGAATCGCACATATGAATACAATTAAAGTTGAAATTAAACGAATTTTTCGATTGGAAATATGATTTAACTTCATTTTCATTTTATGTTCTAACCATGCTTGTGGTTTATGTAACACAAAGGCAATGCCAGCTCCTAAAATAAAAGGAAGAAGTAAATTCAAACAAAATTTAATGACACTTAAAATTGTATCCATCTTTGTCAATATCAAAAAGACAAGTGCTACAATCAGTAAAGAAGATGAATAAACAATAATTTGTTTTTTCATTTCAGTTGTTATTTTTTGCTTCATATTTAAAACCTCGAATAAATTCTATCATAACTAGAAAAATAAATGTTAAGAAGTTATAATATTTTTATGAAGATTTTTTTTGAAGGAACAATTTCATGTAAAGCAATTCTAGAAGGCAATAAAAGACAATGTGATTGCTTATACGTTGATCGAAAGAAAAGAACTAAAGATTTTAGCTACATTATTCATCTTGCCAAAAAGAAGAACGTTGACATTCAATTTTGTTCACGAGAACAATTAGATGAGCTTTCACAGTCAACTAAACACGGAGGAATGTTATTAGAGGCAGGCAGTCAATGTAAACAAACATTAAATCAACAAATTAATGGATGGTTTTGTTATGTGGATGGGATTGAAGATCCATATAATTTAGGAAGTATATGTCGAACATTGTATGCAAGTGGATGTAATGCTTTAGTATTACCGAATAGAGATTGGAATTTTGCAGATGCTACAATTGTTAGAGCAAGTGCAGGTGCATTTGAAAAAATGGATATTTATTGGATAAATAATGAAAAAGAATTAGTGGATTATTTGAAAAAATACAATATTCCTTTATTGTGTGCACACAGAAAAGATGCGATTCCATTGTACGAATATAATTTTCCAGAACAATTCTGTGCTTGTGTTGGAGGTTCTTTTAGAGGATTGAGTTCATTATTAGTTTCAAATTCAACTCAAAATATAGTGATTCCTTATGGAAATGAAGTGAGAAATGCCCTTGATGCACCTAGTGCTATTTCGGTTATTTCCTTTGAGGTTTTAAGACAAAGAAATTGGCGTTAAAAGACGCCGATTTTTTGTTATAATAGATACTATGAAAATAAATGTTTATATTGAACAACAAGCACTTGAATTAAATAAACCATTTACTTATGAATGCGATGAAGACATATCGGTAGGATGTCGTGTTCGTGTTCCTTTTGGAAATAAAGAATACATTGGGATTGTGAATGAAATTCATGTGCAAAGTGATTATGACAAAATAAAAAAAGTAATAGAAGTGATTGATAAAACACCATTATTGAATGAAGAACTAATGGAATTGGCACAATGGATGTCGGATACATATGTTGCTCCTTTAATTGCGTGTTATAAAACAATGCTTCCTCCAGCTATGAAACCAAGTTCAAATAAAGCTAAAATTGTTTTTGAACAATGGGCATATCCTAAAGAAAGCGATGAATTATTGACTAAACATCAATTTGAATTATTATCGTCACTTTCTTTACCGATGAAGGCAAGTGAATATCGTAAACAATGTAAATCGTGTGCGAAAACTTTGATTGAAAAAGGATACATTGAACTTCGTGAAATTGAAAAAAATAGTATTGAAATTAAAAAAGGAAATGATACTTCTTTTTCTTTAACATCTCAACAAGCACAAGCCATTGATACGATTCTTACTTCTTCTGATTCTGTGTTCTTGCTTCATGGTGTAACAGGATCTGGAAAAACAGAAGTCTTTCTACAACTTGCTCAAAATGTATTGGATAGTGGCAAACAAGTTTTGTTCCTAGTTCCTGAAATTGGTTTAACACCAATGATGATTCAAAGAGTGTCGGCTCGTTTTGGCTCTAAAATTGCAATTTATCATTCGCAATTGAGTGCTCAAGAAAAATATAGTCAATATCAGCTTGTAAAGAATAATCAAGTTAACATTGTAGTAGGAACACGTTCAAGTGTCTTTATGCCTTTCTCTAATTTAGGCCTCATTTTAATGGATGAAGAACATGATTCTTCTTATAAACAAGACAATACCCCTAAATACGTTACAAAAGACATTGTATTAAAAAGAAGCCAGACACATCATTGTAAAGTGGTATTAGCTTCTGCTACGCCTTCACTTGATTCATATGCTCGTGCTTATAAAGGCGTATATAAATTAGTAACGCTAAGTCAAAGAATTAATCAAACAATGCCTAAAATTCAATTAATTGATATGAAAAAGGAACAAGCCATTTATGGTATTTCTAAAACGCTTCTAGATAAAATTAAATTATGTTTATCAAGAGACGAACAAGTTATTTTATTGTTAAATCGAAGAGGTTATTTACCAATTGTACAGTGTAGTTCATGTAAAGAAGTGCTGACATGTCCAGATTGTGGCATTGCCTTAACCTATCATAAAGCCGATCATTCTTGTATTTGTCATTGTTGTGGACGTGTCTTTTATTTCAATCAAGAATGTCCTAAATGCCATGGCCATGATTTCTTTCAAAGTGGAATGGGAACGGAAAAATTAGAAGAAAAAATTATTTCTTTGTTTCCGGATGCGAATGTGTATAGAATGGATGCCGATAGTACGCGAAAGAAAAATGCGCATGAAAAAATATTAAGTGAATTTGAAGAAAAAGGGGATATATTGATTGGAACCCAAATGGTTGCCAAGGGACTTGATTTTGCTAGAGTTACTTTAGTTGGAATTCTACAAGCTGATCAATCCTTGATTCGTTCGGATTTCTCATCTTCAGAAGTAAGTTATCAAATATTAGAACAAGCTAGTGGAAGAGCTGGTAGAAGCGATAAAGCTGGAGAGGTTTGTATTCAGACATTTGATCCTAATCATTTTGTTATGAAAAGTGTAATTTCTCATGATTATTTATCGTTCTTTAAAACGGAAATGAATTATCGACATTTAGGGAAATATCCTCCTTATGTCTATATGTGTACTTTGATTTTTTCTCATGCGAATTTAGAAAAAGTAGAACAAGTTGCTCAAAAACATAAAGAATACTTACATAATATAAAAGTACTCGGACCTATTCAAATTCATTCTCGAAAGCAGTGTTATCGCTTTCGTTTGGTGTTAAAATCAAATTCTAATGAATTTTTGAATGAAACGGTAAAAAAATGTGTAAAATATCATTCATCACTTAAAACTAATGTTAAAATGAATATAAATATGTATCCAAATCGATTGGAGGAGTAATATGCGTTATTGGGTTTACCAAGCTTTATGTGAAGTGATTTTAAAAGGAACGTATTCGAATTTATATTTAAAAAATCATCTTCATAAAGTGAAAGAAAAAGACCAGGCCCTAGCAACCAATATTTTTTATGGAACGATTCAAAATTTATCGTATTGTGAATATGTCTGGAAACAATATACAAATTCTAAAACAAGCAATCAAGTTGGTATTATATTATCAATGAGCGTTTATCAAATCTTATTTCTTGATAAAATACCAAAATATGCCATTATAAACGAAGCCATTGAACTTACTAAGAAAGTTCAACCAAAGGCAAGTGGTATGGTCAATGCGGTATTACGAAAAATTGATAAAGATAAAATTCAATATCCTTCAGATCCTTACATGAAATTAAGCGTTGAATATTCTTTGCCGGTTTGGTTAATAAAAATGTGGGCAAAACAATATGGAGATGAAAAAATGAGGGAAATGGTTCCGTATTGTAATCAAAGTATGCCAGTTTATGTTCGTTTTAATCCGAATTATAAAATTGAAACAGAATATGAAAATGTATGCGGAACATTGTATAAAACAAATTTAAATAAGATTTCTTCACTTCCATTGTATTCGCAAGGAAAAATATCGATTCAAGATGAAGGAAGCTATCAAATTTGTTTGTTTTTAGATGTTGAAGAAAACATGAATGTATTGGATTGTTGTGCAGCACCAGGTACTAAGTCAATGGCAATTGGAGAGTTAATGCATAATACAGGTCATATTGATTGTATTGAATTACATGAACATCGTAAAAAACTAATTGAACAAGACGTAAAACGATTGAAATTAAGTAACGTATCTTGTTTTTGTAAAGACGCAAGAGAATTAGATGACTTTGGTTTATATGATAGGGTATTGTGTGATGTACCTTGTAGTGGGTATGGAGTTCTTTCTAGAAAACCAGATATTAAATTAAGAATGAAACCTGAGGATATGGATTCATTAATTCCTTTGCAGCAACAAATCTTAGAAAGTGCATCGAAGCATTTAAGTGAACAGGGAATTTTAGTGTATTCAACTTGTACAATTAATAAAAAAGAAAATGAAAAACAAATAGAACAGTTTTTAAAGAATCATCCTGATTTTGAATGTGTAGAAGAAAAAACGATTTTTCCTGCGTTTCAAACAGATGGATTTTATATGGCAAAATTAAAGAGAATTAGAGGTTAATATGAGAAGTTTATATGATTTAAATTATGAGCAAATGCAGAATATGGCAGTTGAACATGGATGGAAACCATTCCGTGGTCATCAAATTTTTCAATGGTTATATCGTAATCGCGTCGATTCGATTGATGAAATGAGTAATTTGAGTAAAGAAACGCGTGAGGTGTTAAAAGCTGAATTTGAAATGAATCCATTGAAATTAATCAAAAAACAAGTTAGTAAAGATGGAACAACTAAATTCTTATTTCAAACAGAAGATGGATCTTTATTAGAAAGTGTTATGATGATTTTTGACTATGGAAGAAGTGTATGTGTTTCGAGTCAAGTTGGATGTAACATGGGATGTGCTTTTTGTGCAAGTGGACTAACAAAGAAAAAACGCGATTTGACAAGTGGAGAAATGGTTGCTCAAGTTGTTTATGTACAAAAAGAATTGGATACACGAAATGAAAGATTATCACATATTGTAGTAATGGGAACAGGGGAACCATTTGATAATTATGACAATGTAATGAATTTTCTATCTACGGTAAACCATGATCGTGGACTAGGTATTGGTTCACGTCATATTACGATTTCAACTTGTGGAGTTGTTCCTCGTATTTATGATTTTAGTAATGAACATACGCAATATAATTTAGCTATTAGTTTACATGCACCTAATAATGAGTTACGAAATCAATTGATGCCAATTAATAGAGCTTATTCATTAGAAGAATTAATGGAAGCTTTAGATTATTATTCTCAAGAAAATAATCGTCGTTTAACGTTTGAATATATTTTATTAAAAGGAGTCAATGATCAACCTGTTCATGCCAATCAATTAGCTAAACTTCTTAAAAATAAAAACGCTTATATTAATCTGATTCCATACAACAATGTCGATGAAAAACAATTTAAGAGCGTAAAATACGATGAAGCTATGGTGTTCTATGATATGTTGATGAAAAAAGGAGTTCGTTGTACTATTCGTAAAGAACATGGAAATGATATCGATGCTGCTTGTGGACAACTTCGTATTAAAGAAATAAGAAGGGAACAATAAAATGAGAGTTTTTGCGAATACAGATACAGGATTGGTTCGAAAAGTTAATGAAGACGATTATTGTGTATTTCAAAATAAAAATCAAGATTGGTTAGCTCTTGTATGTGATGGTATTGGTGGAAATCAAGCTGGAGAAGTGGCTAGTCACATGGTTGTTTCAACTTTACGTGATGCTTTTTTACAAGCTGATGAATTTAAAAAAGATTCACAAGTAAGTCTTTGGATTCATAAACAATTGAACAAGGCCAATGATTTAATTTTTGAAGAAAGTAAAAATAATGAAGGTCATAAAGGCATGGGAACCACTTGTGTAGGTGTCATTTTAACTAAAAAAGCAACTTATATCTTTAATGTAGGTGATTCTCGTATTTATGCGGATTATGATGATGGCTTAATTCAAATGAGTGAGGACCATACCGTGATTTCACAGCTTCTTCGTGAAGGTAAAATTTCATTCGATGAAGCGAAGAATCATATGCAAAAGAATACTTTAACTAATGCATTGGGAATTTGGCGTTTATTTCGAATTGATATTAATAAAATACAATCAAATTATAAGTATTTATTATTGTGTTCAGATGGACTTCATGGTTATGTACAACATGATAAAATTCAAGAAATTATTGAAGATGATAATTTAGAATTACATGAAAAAGTAAATCATTTGATTTTACAGGCTCGCCAAGCGGGTGGACTTGATAATTGCACCGTTGTGTTGTTTGACAATAACAGATTGGATGAAAAATATGATTAAAGTTATTTCAAATCGTTATGAAATTTTATCTTTAATTGGACAAGGTGGTATGGCGGATGTATATATGGCTCAAGATTTGATTTTAAATCGAATTGTGGCTATTAAAGTATTACGCGAAAAATTAAGTGAAGATGCTATGACCCTTGTTCGTTTTCAACGAGAAGCCAGTGCAGCAAGTCGGATTCATCATCCGAATGTTGTAGATATATATGATGTAGGTGAATACAATGGTATGCACTATATTGTAATGGAATATATTAAAGGTCATACGTTAAAACAATTAATAGCTAAGCGTGGGGCACTTCCTGAACAAGAAGCGCTTTATATCATGAAGCAATTAACTTCTGCGGTTTTATGTGCACATCAAGCGAATATTATTCATCGTGATATTAAACCCCAAAATGTTATAGTTAAAGATGATGGAACCGTTAAAATTACAGACTTTGGAATCGCAATTGCTTCGAATTCTGTACAATTAACTTCTAACAATACTGTTATGGGTTCTGCTCATTATTTAGCTCCTGAAACAACGCAGGGAAAAGAGCCTAATCAACAAGTGGATATTTATTCGCTTGGAATTGTCTTTTTTGAATTATTAAGTGGGTCAGTTCCTTATCGAGGAAGCAATCCCACTGAAATTGCACTTCGACATTTAAAAGATCCAATGCCATATATTCGTGACTATAATCCTAGTATTCACCAATCTGTTGAAAATATTATTTTAAAAGCAACAGCAAAAGATTTAGATGATCGGTATCATAGTTGTGAAGAAATGTTGTATGATTTGGATCATTGCATGGATTCAGAATATCAAAATGTTCGTCGTATTTCCTTTAATAAAAAAGTATCAAGTTTAGATTTAAAAGATGGCAATGTAGAAGTTGAATACGAAGAAGATAAAAAAATTCAAATGCGTCCAATTATCATTGGAGCCTTAATTGCCCTTGTTTGTGTGATTATTGTTGTTCTTGTACTATTAGTTAGTGGTATTTTACGTTTTCCAGGTTTTTTAGGATACGAAGAAATGCCAGATATCTTAGGCTTAAGTCAAGAACAGGCTGTTGAGGTATTAAAACAAGATCACTTCGATACAGATTTAATTGAGTATAAATACGAGGTTAGTGATGAATACGAAAAAGGACAAGTGATTTCATCTTCTTATGATACTGGGGATGTTGTTAAGGCGGATAAAGAATTTACAATTGTGATTTCAAAAGGACCTAGTTTTTTAATTGAAGATTATACGGGTTTATATATCAATGATGTTTTAGATGACTTTGCAGCAAAAGGAATTCAATTGAATGTCAATATTGAATATGAGGGAAAGAAAGATACCAATCCGGGTATCATTTTAGAACAAAAAGGATTAAAGATGGGACAAAGAATTGATCCAGATGCCAATGAAACAATTACTTTTGTGGTTTCGGATTATCCAACGATTACAATTACCAAAGATTTATTGGGTCGCGATGTTAATTATGTTAAAGAAGAATTAAATGAAATGGGAATTGCCGTGGTGACGCGTCCTGGGGTAAGTAATCCTCTTTATTTCACAGTAATTGATATTGATCCTCCAGTAGGAAGTACATATACACAGGAAGGGACAGATAGTGTTGTAACGCTATATTATGATTAAAATGGAAAAAGGAACAGTAATAAAAATTATTTCAAATCAATATACAATTGAATCGGAACTAGGTGAAATTGTAGCTAAACCAAGAGGTAAGATGCGATTGGATATGGCTCCTGTAGTAGGGGATGTAGTGAATTTTGAACAAGTTGAAGATTCGTATCGCATTGATTCAATTGAACCTAGAAAAAATCGTTTATTAAGACCTGCTATTGCCAACGTTGACCAAGCCTTAATTGTCACAAGTTTAAAAGATCCTGATTATTCTTGTCACTTGATGAATCGTTTGATTTTTCTTGTTTCATTGGCTAATGTAAAACCAGTTATCGTGGTTACAAAAATGGATTTAGTTGAAAATTCAGAAGAATTTGAACAGGAATTTGAGCAATATCGTAAAGCGGGATATGAGGTTTTATATTCATATCCTGGCTATAACGATGATAAATTAAAGGACTTGATTGAAGGGAAAATCAGCGTTTTATGTGGACAATCAGGAGCTGGTAAAAGTTCGCTATTGAATCGTTTAGACCCTACTTTCCAACTACAAACCCAAGAAATTTCTAAAGCATTGGGAAGAGGAAAACATACAACTCGTCATTGTCAACTTCATAGAGTTTGTGATGGTTGGGTAGCGGATACTCCTGGTTTTTCAAGCTTGGATTTTACGCGTTTAGATACATCGCATTTAGATGAGTGTATAATTGATTTTAAGCCTTATTTAAATCAATGTCGTTTCAAGGATTGCATTCATGTCAATGAACCAGGTTGTGCCATAAAAGAGGCTGTTGAACATAAATTAATTAATTTATCGATTTATGAGGATTATAAACAGATAAAGGAGAAAAAGTAGTATGAATGAAATTATAATTGCACCTTCTGTTCTTTCAATGGATTTTTCTAAGATGCAAGAACAGACAAAAGAATTAAATGAGTCAAAGGCAAAATGGCTTCATTTTGATGTTATGGATGGTCATTTTGTTAAGAACTTGACATTTGGAGCTTATATTTTAAATGGATTTAAAAAGACCTCAGATTTATATATGGATGTTCATTTAATGATGACAAATCCTATGGATTATATTGAAGATTTTAAAAACGCTGGAGCTAATCAAATTACTATCCATACAGAATCTTTTTCAAATGATGTTTCTAAACTTTCAGAAGCAATTAAAACCATTCATGATATGGGAATGGATGCCGGATTAACATTAAAACCTTCAACTGCCATAGAACCATTTGAGTGTTTATTAACTGAAATTGAAACATTCTTAGTTATGAGTGTGGAACCTGGATTTGGCGGTCAATCTTTTATGGAAGATCAACTTCAAAAAGTTCAATGGCTTAAAAAGAAAAGAGAAGAAAAAGGACTTTCATATCGTATTGAAATCGATGGTGGAATCAATGATAAAACGGCTATTAAGGCCATTGAAAGTGGTTGTGATACGCTAGTAGCGGGTTCTTATGTATTCAAAAATGGTATTAAACAAAGCATTGAAGGTTTATTAAAATGAGTACTTGTGTGTTAGTAACGCCTTTAGCTCAAAATATTCCATTTATTGAGGATGCTGATTATATTGGTGTTGATGCTGGGTGTTTACGCATTTTAGAGCAAAATTTATCTTTGTGCTATGCCATAGGTGATTTTGATTCGATGGATGAAAATCAATTAGAACAAATTAAACAAATTTGTGAAGTTGAAATTCATCCGGTGATGAAAGATGAAACGGATAGCGAGCTTGCTATCCGTAAGTTTTATAATCAATATGATAAAGTGATTTTATTTGGTGGTATTAAAGGAAGATTGGATCATACTTTATTGAATATTAGTTTATTGGTAAAGCGCTATCCGAAAGTGATTTTAATGGATGAAACGCAGAAAGTGATTTTATTGAAAAAAGGAAAACATATTCTTTCGAGTGATTATAAAAATGTTTCTTTTTTTGTGTTAGAAGAAAGTGAAATTTCTTTAAATGGGTTTCTATATGAATTAGATCATCGTCATGTGAGTGATAATGATTTATATTTAACTTCAAATTCTTTTGTTGAACAACAAGGTGTTGTAAACGTTTATGAAGGATGTTTGTTATGTGTTCAATCTAATGAAAAATAAAAAAAGCAGCAAATGCTGCTTTTTCATTGTGCAATTAAATAAGTCCTTTTTTCTTTAAAGTTCTTAATGTACGAGCACTAACGCGTTTCTTTTCTCCATTAATAGTAACTTGTTGTAAGTTAACATTCCATTTACGGCGTGTAGCACGTAAAGAGTGAGAACGTTTATTTCCAGTTAAAGGACCCTTACCAGATACTTCACATACTCTTGACATCCTGCTGTCCTCCTTTTTCTTATCATATTACGCAATCGCTTATTAATAATATCATCTCAATACTAATTTTTCAAGAATAAATTTAAGTTTGTTCATTGTTTATATTGATGTTATAATATATTTCAAAAGGAGATGCAATTATGATCTATTTTATCGGATTTTTGGTTACGTTGGTTTGTGTAATTTTAATAATGCCGAAAATGATTGATTTTTTACATAAAATTAAATTTGGACAAACAGAAAGAGAAGAAGGATTGGATTCTCATAAAAAGAAAAATGGAACACCAACTATGGGAGGAATTGCTTTCATTGTAGTTCCTGTTATTGTATATGGAATTTCTTGTTTAGTGGGATGGATGCAATTTGATTTAAATGCGGCTATTTTATTATTGGCTTTTGTGGGATATGGTCTAATTGGATTTATTGATGACTATATTATTGTTGTCAAAAAAGATAACACGGGATTAAAGCCTAAAACAAAGTTTCTTTTACAGTCTATTTTAGCAGTTGTATTTTTCTTGTTATATCGATCTAATTCAGAATTAAGCATATGGATTCCTATTTTAGACAAAACAATTTCATTAGGTTTCTTATATTTTATTTTAATATTTATTATGTTTACTGCTGAAACAAATGCGGTAAACTTAACAGATGGACTTGATGGACTATGTGCTGGACAAATGATTATTGCTCTTGTTCCATTTGTTTTCTTTGCGTTTAGACAAGGCGTAGATAATGTTGCTTATATATTATTGCTTGTCATTGCGGCTTTACTTGGATATTTAAAATTCAATAAACATCCTGCCCAAGTTTTTATGGGTGATACTGGTTCATTGGCTCTTGGTGGAATTTTTGCGGCAACGGGTATGGTCTTAAAACAAGAAATTTTATTAGTTATTATTGGATTTGTATTTGTTGTCGAAACACTTAGTGTTATGATTCAAGTTACTTATTATAAGAAAACAAAGAAAAGAATCTTTAAGATGGCTCCACTTCATCATCACTTTGAATTGAGTGGATGGACAGAGACACAAGTTGTACATAGATTTTGGCTAGCAGGTGTATTCTTTGCTGTTATTGGTCTAGTGATTGGAGTGATTTAGATGAGTAAAGTATTAGTAATTGGAGCTGCACGAAGTGGAATTGCGGTAAGTCGTTTGTTAAAGGAAAAAGGATATGAAGTTCTTTTAACGGATATGAAAACTGTTGAACAAAAGGCTGAATTAGAACAATTAGGAATTAAAGTCTATGACGAAGGACATCCTGATTTTCTAAAAAATACGGATTATGAATTTGTTGTAAAGAATCCGGGTATTCCTTATCGTGTTGAATTTATTCAATATTTTCTAAAGAATAATGTTCCTATTTATACAGAAATTGAAATTGCGTATCGTTTTTCTCCTAATTTCAAATATGGAGCGATTACAGGAACCGATGGTAAAACAACTATCACCACTTTACTTTATGAAATGTTGAAGAAAAACCAAAAGGCTCTTGTAGCTGGTAATATTGGAACACCTCTTTCGGAGTTGGTTTTAGAATATGGTGACCAAGAAAAAGATGTTGCTTTAGAATTGAGTAACTTCCAACTATTGGGAATGAATACTTTTAAACCGGTAGTATCAACGGTTTCAAATTTAGCACCAGATCATTTGGATTATATGGATAGTTTAGAAGAGTATTATTCTTCCAAAATGAAGATATATGAAAATTGTGATGCAAATGATTATTTTATTCGTAATGTAGATGATGTAAATGTTGTGAAATATGCTCAGAATATTCCTTGTCAAGTCATTGATTTTTCACTTTCTAGAACGGATGTAGATTTGTATTGTAAAGATCATTATGCATATTATAAGGATACTGTATTGTTTGATATTCGTGATTTAAAAATCGTTGGTCCATTCAATTGTGGAAATGCCATGATGGCTAGTTGTATGGCTTATTTAATGGGTGTTTCATTGAAAGATATCCAAGATGTAATCAAAAACTTCAAGGGAGTTGAGCATCGAATCGAATATGTTGCAACTATAGATGATGTACGATATTATAATGATACTAAAGCGACAAATACGCATGCAGCTTGTGCGGCTTTGTCTGCTTTTGAAGGGAATTTAATTTTACTATGTGGGGGAAAAGATAAACATATATCTTTTGATGATATGAAAGCGTATGATTCTAAAGTTAAGCATTGTTTTTCATTTGGACAGACGAAAGATAAATTCAAAGATATATTCACAAATCAGACTTCTTGTCAAACAATGGAAGAAGCCTTTAAAGAAGCAGTCACTATCGCAAAACCAGGGGATGTTGTGTTATTAAGTCCTGCTTGTTCGAGCTTTGATCAGTTTAAAAACTACGAAGTGCGTGGAGAAATCTATAAACAATATGTTTTAGATTATGCTAAGAAAAGGAGCTAAGAATGAGTTATATTGCGGATCTTATCAAAACGATTGTGCTTGGAATTATTCAAGGGATTACGGAATGGTTACCTATTAGTAGTACCGGGCATTTAATCTTGTTTGATAGTTTATGGCCTCTATCTCCGCCAGAATTCTTTTCTGTGTTTAAGGTTGTTATTCAATTCGGAAGTATTTTGGCCGTATTATTTCTTTATTTTAAAAAGTTGAATCCATTTGATTCTTCTAAATCACCTCAACAAAAGAAAGATACCTTTAGTTTATGGGGTAAAGTTATTGTGGGTGTGATTCCTGCTGGTATTATTGGTTTGTTACTAGACGATATCATTGATGGTTATTTATCAGCTAATTTTGTTATTGCGGTAACGTTAATCGCCTATGGTATTATCTTTATAATTGTAGAAAAACATCCTAAACCAGTCACAATTAAAAAATTAAGTGAACTTGACTATAAGACTTCGCTAAAAATTGGATTCTTCCAATGTCTTGCTTTGATTCCAGGGACATCACGATCTGGTGCTACTATATTAGGTGGCTTAAATTGTGGATGTTCACGTTATGTCGCAAGTGAGTTTTCTTTCTTTATTGCGATTCCTGTTATGGCAGGAGCAAGTTTATTAAAGATAGTAAAATATATTATGGGATTTGGGTTATTCACTTTCTGGCAAATTGTTTTACTTCTGTTAGGAACATTGATAAGTTTTATAGTTAGTGTTATTGCAATTCGTTCGTTATTGAATTATGTTAGAAAACATGATTTTACTATCTTTGGATATTATCGAATTGCCTTAGGTATTTTTGTACTATTATTTTTCTACATTTTATAGCGGTTAGACACCGCTTTTTTTATTTTAAGAAAGAGGTTATTATGGAAAATATTATATTATCAAATGAAATTATTGAAGAATTTAGACAATCTTTATTATTAGAAGAAAAGAGCACGGCTACGATTGAAAAGTACACTCGTGATACCCGTGCTTTTTTTAATTACACAAAAGAAGAAATAATCACTAAAGAAATGGTAATCAATTATAAACAGTATTTAATTGATCAAAAATATAAAATTAAATCCATTAATTCTATGATTGTAAGTGTTAACCATTTATTGTCATATCTAAGATTAAATGAATGTAAAGTCAAATCCATTCGTATCCAGAAACAAATCTATTGCACCGAAGATAAAGAATTAACCAAAGATGAGTATTATCGTTTATTAAAAGCATCACAAAAGAAACCTAAACTAAAACTAATCATGGAAACTATTTGTTCAACAGGAATAAGAATTTCTGAATTAAAGTATTTTACGATCGATGCGATTCAAAAAGGAGAAATTAATGTTTACTGTAAAGCGAAAATCAGATCCATATTAATTCCTAAAAAACTTCAAAAACTATTATTAAAATACGCTAAACAAAATCATATTGAATCCGGACAAGTATTTGTGACAAGAAATGGTACACCTGTGAATCGAAGCAATATCTGGCAACAAATGAAAAAACTATGCAAAGAAGCTAATGTACAAGAAAGTAAAGTATTTCCTCATAATCTTCGAAAATTATTTGCACGAACTTTTTATAATATAGAAAAAGATATTGCGAAATTAGCGGATATTTTAGGACACAGCACAATTGAAACAACTAGAATTTATATTATGTCAACAGGAACAGAACATAGAAAGAAAATAGAACAATTAAGACTAGTGGTATAGCTACATAATTTCTATTATGTAGT
>NZ_JBJEEX010000018.1:0-3094 GCF_051873495.1 Floccifex sp. | reverse complement strand
TGTTAATACTAAAATGCACTCTATTTTCAATAAAAAACGCACCCTTAAAACAAAATGCATTCTCTATTTTTTCAGCCTTTGTGCTACTTTCTTTGCTAAAATAACGGACTTATTTTTGGCAGTACTCAAATTTTTGTTTAATTGAACCATTTTATTCTTACTACGATCCACTTTAATACCATTCAAGTCTTGCATTAATTCAACTTTTGTATGATCGTCCATATAATCGGCACTTAAAATCTTTTTCACATCATTTTTATGCTTTTGTGAACTGATTGTTTTGCCAACAACTAGACCAACACCACAAAAGAAAGCAGCTTTAACGATTCTTCTTACTAGCATATTAAATACCTCGCTCTATATTTCTATATATTAATTATATTCTTTCTGCTAGCTTTTACTATTTAATATGTAGTATTGTAGTTTAAAGTTAAACGAATATAAGGGGTTGTTCAGATGGCACAATGGTCTAAATTGTTTCCTCAGCGTATTTTTAACCGCGGAGAAATATATTTTGAAAACCAAATGGTACAAAGTATTCAATTAGCTACTGATAAAGAACACTTTACAGCTAAGGTTCAGGGTGGAATAGGGCGATACTATCATGTTTCTGGTCGTTTACGAATTGACGGCCGCGCCTCTGAATTAAAATGCGATTGTCCTTGGGCCCAAAAAGGGCACCGTTGTAAACATCAAGTAGCCGCACTAATGGCTACCGAAGAAAAACAAAAGCAAATAGATACAAATACACCTGCAACAAATAGTGCTGAAGTTAATTTTAAAGACTTAATCTCGGATGAACTTAAGCAGGCTATTATCCAAGCCAATCCTGCTATCGATCCATTCGAAATTATTGGACAAAGAGCCTTCAGTAAAGAGTCATATGATCACGCATTAATACTAGCTGACACTTTACAAGAGGTTAATTTTCGTCAGGTAGACGATAAAATGCGTGCATATGAATATATCTGGAATTTTGAAAACAAAAATGAAAATTGGCAAAATTTAGCTATTAAATTCACACGCTGGCAAATCTTAACCATCGACTTTGAAAATAGAACAGCTATTAAAGATGAAAATGCGATCACTATTTTTGCTTTGCTCAAATTCATAGAAGAATACATTAAGGATGATCCATTTGATGTAACTAATCAGGCAGCCAACCAACTACTTGATTTATATTCAAATGATAATGAGACAGCTAAAGATAGGATTGTGTTAAGGGCACAAATTGATAATTATGGTAGAATGCCTCGCCTATCTTTTAAATTAGGTAAAGAAAAGCACTTATATCAACTCAATGACTTAAATGCACTGATTGAAGCAGTTCATAAGCAAACACCAGTCAAGTTAGGTAAATTTTTTAATGAGACAATCGATCCTAATCAAATGACTCAAGACAGTAAGAAATGGCTTGATTTTATTGCCAAAATTATTGATGCCAGAAACTTGAGCGTTTATTACGGTGGAACTAGTCGTTTTAACACAATTGAAATTGAAAATTCCATTGCAGATGAAGTAAATGATTTGATCTATAACGGTACTAAGCTTTATTCAGGTGCTCATTTAGTAGGATATACTTCTGATCAATTAGATTTAAAGATCGATATTAGTGACGATAAAGGTGGCGCAATTGTCACGATTGAAGATTTCCCAGCTGGGACAATAATTGCTGGTAGAGACAGTTATTATGGTTATTACAAAGGCGTTTGGATTAAATATACTGGATTAACACCACATTATCTGCAGAGATTGAAAATTCATCCAGGAGATGAACTACGCTTCAGCAAAAAGACGATTGTCCCATTTGCTCGAAAGGTTTTGCCTACTTTAGAGCAAGCAAACCATATCTCTATAACAGGAGCACAAGAATTAAAGGCTAAATTGCCACCTAAGGCTAGGTTTATTTTTAAACTTGATTATTTAAACGGAAAAATTCGCTGTAATGCCCTGGTGCTATATGGGGATGCCGAATACCAATTAAATCGAGATTATACTTCAGCTACGCAAAGAGAAAATGAACTTGAAGAATCTGTTGAAAATGAGCTTAAACAATATTTCACTGATTTTGATCAAGGACAGTTTCTTCTTCCAAATGATGACGCCGATGCAATCGCTGATTTTTTTGACAATGGCCTCAAAAAAATCAAAGAATTAGGCGAAGTGCAGATTACTGCTAATTTCAGATCATTGCTAAAAGGCATTAAAATTAATAATCAAATTGGTGTAAGCATTAATCTGACTAATGAATTACTCGATGTAGATTTGACTAGTCAAAAGCTAAGTTGGGAAGATATTCAAGCAGCGTTAAAAGCATATCAAGAGAAAAAACGCTATTTCATTCTGCAAAATGGTATGTTGCAAACGGTTGAGCAGCCAACAATAGAACAACTAGCTCAAACCATGCATGACTTAAATATCAAGTTTACTGATTTTATCCATGGTAAATTGCAAATACCTGCTTATCGAGCATTTTATTTTGCTAAACAAATGAAAAGCATGAGCGCTCTTCATTTTTCAACTAACGACGCCTTTAATAGATTAATTGGTGACTTATCCAATAACAAAGTCAGAAGGGATGCAATACCAAGAAGTCTGCAAAATACATTGCGCCCTTATCAAAAAGCCGGTTTTAATTGGCTCAGTACCATTATTAATTACAATTTTGGCGGCCTATTAGCAGATGAAATGGGATTAGGAAAAACACTGCCAATCATCGCTTTGCTATTAGCTAGAAAAGAGCAAAGTAAGAGTAAGCTGCCTAGTTTGGTAATTGCTCCAGCTTCTGTCATTTATAATTGGCAAGCTGAGATAAGTAAATTTGCTCCTAAGTTATCAGTTGGCGTATTAGGCGGCAGTAAAACTGAGCGGCGCAATATGCTTTTACACCCAAAGGACTACGATGTGTTTGTGACATCTTACCAATCACTTAACCATGATCTGGAGGACTATCACAATTTAATTTTCGATTTGCAGATCATAGATGAAGCACAGAATATTAAGAATCACCTATCAATTACTGCTCAATCTGTTAAAGTGATTAAGGCACAACACAGATTAGCTCTAACAGGAACGCCAATTGAAAATAAGCTAA
>NZ_JBJEEX010000017.1:0-3141 GCF_051873495.1 Floccifex sp. | reverse complement strand
CACAATGCTACTTTCGTTGGTGACAATACCATGTATGCATTGTTCTACAATGGTGATTACAACAATTACGAATACTGGAAGTTAACTAGAAGTGGTGACAGTTGGACTGCTACTGAAGTTGGTGCAACTAAGGGTAGATTTGTTTCAAATTCACCAGTTCAAGGTTTCACTTACGGTAATGGTAACTTCTACATTGGTTTCAATGATCATATCTTCAAGGTCGGTAAAAATGGTACTGCTAAGAAGCACTATCGTTTCAACGTAAGAAGAGAAATTGAAGGCCTTTCAGCTAATGGTTCTAACCTTTATGTTCAATTCGCACAACGTGCTGAATTAACTCAAGGTCGTATTTAATTCTATTAATATTTAGATCAAAAGAAAAACACAGAAAAGTTTTGAAAGCTTTTCTGTGTTTTTTTAGTCTGAATATGCTATCCAGTATGGATCATCTTTGGCCTTAAAACACATTTTTACTTGTTCTAAATTATTCTTGCCAGGAGATAGTTCAGGCAATTCATTAATTCCAAAATACTTAGCAGCTGTTGTTTCGTCATTGGGAATAAACATTCCACCTAATTCTTTACATAGAAAGAAAAATTTTTCAACGCCAAAAGCATATGGTGGTTGATTATGTTGGTTACGTTCATGAACTGCAATTAATTTTATTATTTCAACGTTTCGTCCTGATTCTTCTTTAGTTTCTTTAATGCAGTTTTCTTTTGGTGATAAATTAATTTCACACCAACCGCCAGGTAGGGACCAACGACCATCGCTTTCTTTAACTAATAAGATTTTGTCATTTTTAAAAATTGCTGCACGGGTATCAATTTTAGGTGTAGGATAGCTAGAATCATTACAAAAAAGACTTCTAACTTTCTTTGTGGGTAAACCTGTTTTTTTGGTCATCATTTCTGTCGCAATTTCACGAATACGTTGATATCTCTCAAGATCGAATTTATCATGGCCATAGGTCAAACCAGCTTGAGCTAAACTTTGCAATTCTATTGCCCAGTCTGTAAATTGATCGAATTTATCCATAAAGCTACTTGGTTCTTTCTAAAATTTCGTCCATCTTTTTAAAGAATAGATCTTTGTGTGCCTTGGTAACTAAGGTAACTTCACGTCCATTTGGATCACGGTCAAAACTACCAGCTCTTAAACCATCAGTAATCACTTTAGCATGAGTTACTTCTGTTTCTACTACTTCTGGATAAAGTGCACTAACAGTAGTCAAAACATCCCATAAATATAATTCCGCAGCTGGGATTGAAACAATCATGCTGTATCCTTGACCAACTAAGTCCATAGCAGGGTATTTACACAAGCTTGCCCAGTGTTGTCTCAATTTATCATTAAGAGGCAATTCTTCAGTACTTTCCAAACCAACCATTTGAATTTTGATATCAGAATCAAAAACTCGCTTAACAGCATATGGATCCCAGAATGAATTCCATTCTTGGCTGCCGTCTGCATTAACCATAGCAACGTTGCCGTGACCATCGAGTGAACCGCCCATCCAATAGAGCTTCTTAATGTTCTTTTCGATATCTGGATCGGTGTCTAAGGCACGGGCTAAATCGGTTAAAGGACCAGTCATTACTAAGGTTACAGGTTCTTTGGATTTCTTGATCTTTTCTACCATATCCAGGTGAGCAGGAAGTTCTGCTTGTGGGGTATCGATATGACCTTTTTCGTTTAACATTGGCAAATAATTGAATGAATAAGTTGCCATACGCCATTCGTGTGGGAATTGGTTAACAGCTCTTGAATTGGAACGAGCTACTGATAATTTATCACCACGTAAATTAAATAAATCAGTCATTTTGCGACAAGCTTCAACGGACGGGTCAATATAACCATCCGCGTCAATGGCACCTACACCGAGTAATTTGATGTCTGGTGCTTGCAAAAGCAAAAGATAAGAAACTAAGTCGTCAATATTACCATCATGATTAAAATAAATATTTTTCATTTGTTTTTTCATTTGTTTGGCCTTTCTAACTATGTACTTTCATTTTAGCAGATTAGATGAAAGTATCGTTTAAATAATTCTTTTTTCGGTAGTCATTAGGTAGCATATGGTATTGTTCTTTAAATTTAGTATAAAAAGAATTTTGGTTATGAATGCCAACTAGATTGCAGATCTTGGCTATTGAGTAAGAGCTAGAATTAAGTAAATATTTAGCCTGTTCTAATCGTTTTCTGGTACGAAGCTGAATGAAAGTCTGACCAGATAGACTCTTGATTAAACTGCTTAAGTAGGGCTTGGTATAGCCGTATTTAGTAGCTAATTTACCCAAAGAAATTGTTTTATAGTTATTAGATATTTCAGTTAAAAGATCGACTAATAGCTGTTGTTGATTATCATAAATCTGCTTTTCAATCATTGGATAGTTACGAATGATTTTAGCTAATAAAATATTAAAATAATTATCGATGATCATACCGCGATAACTAAAGCCAGAAAAAATAATATCGTCCATTGTATCTGTAATATCAGAATTTTTAGGGAAAATAACAAATTTCTGCTTATTATGATTCTGTAAAGAAATATTGAAAAGATACTGATAAATGAAACTGGAAACTGTCTTTTTTGTGAGTTTTATCAAGGAATTTAAAGGAAATATTCTTATTATTAAAAATTAAGTTAATCATCAGATCATTTTTATTTAACTGACCAACACTGTGATGACAACCAATATCCATCATTAAGACGCTGCCTTCCTCAAGATGAATTGGATTGCCTTCAACCATTTCATTGCATTCACCTTGGAGCATGTAGTTAATTTCTACAAATTGATGACTATGCAGAGGATAAGAAGTAAAACGGTTATGCTTACTTAAATAAATAGAGTGATGACTAAGCAACTTTCGATTGATCATCCTATTTTTATTGTCTTTAGACCAAACATAAGGCGAAAGATCGTTGACGAATTGATGCTCTTTAATTTGCTTTTGTTCAATTGGACTTAATTCAAATAATTTCTTTAATACCGCTTTTTTAATCATAAGAAACCTTTTCCTTTTTATTAAAAAGTACTATTTAGCTTAAATTAAGCTTTTATGAAACCGCATACTATAGTAATCAATGTCATTAAGTTAAGACATTGACAATTAATATTAGACTTTTAAAGCACTGAT
>NZ_JBJEEX010000016.1:0-16669 GCF_051873495.1 Floccifex sp. | reverse complement strand
TTGGCGAAATATAACCCCTCGAATAAAATAAAACGAGGGGTTTGTCAACAAACTGGGATTAGCCTTGTGCTAATCTTTTTATTTATAAGAACAAGAATTGTTGTACTTACAAATAAAACAATGTATTTTCCTACTATATTAAAAGGAAGGAAAAACACACAATTTACTAACCAAGTAACTGTTAAATAAACTTCATAAGAATAATTTCCAATTGTTTCTATTACTTTATTTTGTTTCGAAATGGTTTCCATTAAACAAACAAAACCAATCGCAAATAAACTTCCAAACATATAAAATAAATTATTTTGTAGGAATTGATTTCGATAAACAATATAAGTAATCAAAACTATAAATGGAAAACAATATCCAATGTATTTCTTTATGTTTTCTGTTAACTCAAAATAATATAGTCCACAAACACATACTAGAATTCTTCCGGATAATAAAGGATATGGTAAGGCACATGATAAAAATATAGATAGAATCAATACAGTAATTTTATTATTTATTTTATATAAGATAGGTAAAATAAATGACATAAATAAGGCAAATAAAACATACCAATAATATAATGATTGTTTCATGATGCCATATAATAATATAGTAGAAATATATTTGTTTAGATTAAAGGTATGAAAACAAATATATTTAATCAATGATTCTATGTTCACAGAAATAAAAAATGGAATATATAATCGTATAAAGCGAAGAATACAATATTGAATGTAGTCTTTAAAAGATACAATTGGTTCTTTTTTCATTTTGAAACAAAAAGAAATTCCCATACAAAGTGCAAAAATATCAACGCCTAAAATTCCCATTTGAACTAGGTTTCGATCTATTTTATTCATAGGTAATACGTGAAATAAAAACACCATTATAGTGGCAATTCCCATACATATTTTTCTTGTTTTCATATGTAATATTTTACCATATTTATAGTGTAGATTTCTTTACAAAACAAGGAAAAAACTATAGAATTAAGCTTTGTGGGTACATGATTTTTACCCCTGGAATGGGAGGAAAAAAATGAAGAAAAATAAAATAAAAACATTAAGTATACAAATATTATGGGAAACCATTGGAAGTATTTTTATTGCCATTGGGATCTATAACTTTGCGGTTCAAGCTAAGTTTCCAATGACTGGTTTTTCCGGAATTTCAATTATTTTATATCGTTTATTTGATATGCCAATTGGTTTATCAACAATTATATTAAATATTCCAGTTGCGATTCTTTGTTACAAGTTGTTGGGAAAGAAATTCTTTATTAGCTCATTAAGATGTATGTTTATTTCATCTATGATTATTGACTATGTTGCACCTTTATTCCCCGTCTATACAGGAAGTCGATTATTAGCTGCATTATGTACAGGCGTATTTGCGGGAATTGGATATGCCCTTGTTTATTCAAAGAATTCATCAACAGGGGGATCGGATTTTATCATCATGGCTGTAAAAGCTAAATTTCCTTATTTATCATTAGGAAACATCGCTTTCTGGTCAGATGTTGGTATTATCACGATTGGTGGTATTATTTTCAATGATGTCGATGGTATTATTTATGGAATGATTATCAATTATATTTTCTCTATTGTAGTTGATAAATTTGTATATGGTCTTAACTCTGGAAAATTAGGATTGATTGTTACCGAACACGGAAAAGAAATTTGTAAAGTCATTGATGATGTTTGTCAAAGAGGTACAACAATTCTACATGGTGAAGGTGGATATCAAGGAGATACTAAACAAGTTGTTATGTGTGCTTGCGACACTAAGGAAATGATTCAAGTACAACAAGCAGTAAAAGAAGCCGATCCGGCTTCTTTCATTATTGTATTAGAGTCTCATGAAGTTCATGGAGAAGGTTTCCACATGTTCCAAATTGGAGAAGAAAAGAAAAATTCATAGTGCATTAAGTGTTCGATATTTTCGGACACTTTTTTAAATTATTTTTTTCGAATATATATAATGGAGGTTTTATAATGAACAAACATGAAACAAAAGAATTAGATGTCATAGCTAAAAAGATTAATACCCATAAAAGTATCGTTTATATTTCGGCAGAGTCCCAAAGTGTTGCTCTGTCAAAATATTCGGGTGGGGCATTTGTCGGAAGCATGATTTCTGTATAAACGACTTCCTTTTGCTTTCGGTGGTGATCTTTGTTTTTCTGGTCGTACTCGGAAAACAGTTTTTCTTCGGCTTGATAGTTAGCTCCGGCAACCGCAGAACTGCCTTTGCTTCTCTGAACAATTCGTATGTTCAGATGGGGTACTGGCATTTTCATCAACTCCTTTCGCAATAATGAATAAAACAAAAGGCACTAACTTTTTTACTGTTAGTGCCTTTAGGCTTAGTCATTATTTGATTTTTGTTGTCTGCGTGAAATTGGAATTTTCCATTCTTAAGTCATAGCTTATTTACCAATTTTTCTATCAACGAGTTTACCTCTTCCGGTGCATCGGTATTAGAATTGTGCCCCGCATTTTTTATCCATGCAATAGGAATTCCTGATTTCTTATGCCATGCTTTGTTATAGCGGATGCAGGAACCCGCATGATCCTTTTCTCCGCATATCAACTGTGCAGGACATTTAATTTTATATGGTAGATTTGCTTCCATTGCTTCGGCTAATATTTTGAAACCATGACCTGAGATTTTGGCGTATCTTTTCTGGTCACCATCATAAGTCATCATTATTTCATGCATTACGTTTCTTCCATACTCAGACATAGCAACACCATTTGTTCCTATCTTCAATAATGATTTCCATGGATAATATCTATATACTGGCTCCATTCTTTTAAGAAGCCACAATTCTATTCCCGTCACATAACTTCTCTGCAACGGTGCAGAATCAATAGAAACAAATCCCTTTAATTTATCTGGATATAGTTCTGAGTATGCTTGTCCGACATAGCCACCCATTGACTGTCCTATAATTATAGGACATTGAATATTTTCTGAACACAGAATCTCATCAAGCCATTTCGCTTTATCCATCAAAGAAAATGTAAATGCAAACGGCCATGATTTTGCGTGACCAGGTGCATCCCATACAAATACATTATATTTTTCTTCAAAATATGCGATCTGTTTATCAAATAATCTGTGATCTGCGGTTAACCCTGGGAGAAAAATCAAGGTTGGATTTTCTAAGCCATGTTCCATATTAATCCAATAATGAATCTCTCCACATATAGTTTTATATACTTTTTCCTCCATTGCATTTCCTCTGTAAGCTTCAGATTTTACTAATTCATTTCTTTTTCAAATCTAAAGAAATAGTTGTTTTCCTCTGGGATATTCCCTGCGGTATCTCCTGTCTGATGTGGGTCTTTATGTTTGGGATTGAAAAATTCCACAATCTTGAATCCACAGCGATTTACATAAAAATGTATGTTTCTCTTATCATAATATGGTGTATGTGTTTCCCAAAGAGTTATTTCAGGGTGCAATTCCTCGATAGCTTTCCAAATCTTCAATCCGTATCCGGCATTTTGCGAACCCATCTTTACATACAGAAGATGAAGCGAGCCAAACTTTGTTTCATTTTCTGTAACGATTATTGTGCCGCCGACTCTTTCTCCGACAACCTCAGCAAAATATGCTTCGGAAGCGTCTGCATTAAAGGATTCTTCAATATCCTCTATTGGAAGAATTGTTTTATCAAACGCGCCGAACTCATCGGTATAAGCGTTCTGAAAGGCTGCCTGAATTTCGGTTATAAATGTGCTTTTGTCCTCGCCGGTAATTATCGGTCTTAAAAAAAATTTATCCATACTTCTTTATTCTCCTTAAAAATATTGTTGCTTTCTTAGACAAAGAAGCATAGTTTATTCTCTCCCACCCCAATTAAATAATCTCATTGTTCATTACTCCAAATTCAAATTTTCGTTTGCTCCTATTATACTGCATCTGATTTCAAAATGATAGTAGGCAGAATTACGTGTTAATTGCTTAATCCCCTAGTAAGAATCACATCATTTGATAATTGTTTTTTAGTGACATGTTGAACCACTTATTGGCAGAGCATTTATCGTTCATCAAAAAATCCACAACCATACCATTTTCAGCTTGAATAAATTTCGTGTCTTGTCCGCCAACATCAATAATTGAACAATCGCTTCCATACATAGCACCTCCACTTTTTCCGTGGTAAGTGATGTTTCTTTACTATTCCATCCTGTGGCAGAACAAAATGGGTATCAACATCTCCTATTGTCATTACTTTGGATGCTGTGAATCCTCCAATTCCTTGTGGTCCTAGTAATACTTTATGTCCCGTAAAAGCTAAAAAATCATAGTTTTACTTTTTTTAATGTATTATTATAAACTATATATGAGGTATTTTATGGTTGGAAAAATTATTTGTGCTTTATGTGGAATTTTATATGCGCTTCCTTTTCTTTATATTGGTTTCTTTAGAAAAGATGACATAGTTCCTATTTCTTTTTGGAGTGGTGATGAATTAAAAATAAACAATGTCAAAGATTATAATATTCATATGTCTTCTTTGTATAAAAGATATGGATTCATTTTATTAGTTTGTTCAAGTCTATGTTTTATGAATACTTATATAGGTCTTATTTCATTGTTTATTTGTAGTATATTAGGTCTATTCCTAATTTATCGTAAATACAAACAATATTTAAAAAAATACGCATAAAAAAACTGGATTGCTCCAGTTTTTAATATTTTTCTCCATTTGTTTTAATGACTTCTTGATAATACGCAAAGGAATCTTTTTTATAACGCTTTAAAGTACCTTTTCCTTCATCGTCCATATCAACATAAATGACTCCATAACGTTTAGCCATTTCACCTGTTGAAGCAGATACTAAATCCACAATTCCCCATGGTGTATATCCAATTAAGTTCACTCCATCACTAATAGCTTCATCCATTGCTTTGATGTGTTGTGAGAAGTAATCAATACGATATGGATCGTGTACTTGTCCGTCTTCTAATTTGTCATAGGCTCCTAACCCATTTTCCACAATCATACATGGCACTTGGTAGCGGTCTTCAATTTCATTTAAGATATATCTTAAACCACTTGGATCGACTCCCCAACCCCAATCAGAGTATTTAATATATGGATTCTTAGCACCCATTGATAAGTTTCCTACTCCATCTTTTTGAGCATCTGCGTGTGTTGTGACACAAGAAGTGTTGTAGTAAGAGAATGTAAACATATCTACTTTTCCTTCTTTTAAGATTTCAGCATCTTTTTCAAAGAAAGCAGGGTCTAAGTCATATTTTTTCCAAGTTCGTTTGGCACTTGCTGGATAAGCTCCTCTTGTTTGTACATCTCCGCAATACCAGAAATAATCTTGCATCTTTTGTTGTGAATACAATACATCAGCTGGATCACATGTTAGTGGGTAATTGACTAAACCAGCAATCATACATCCCATTACATAATTAGGATAATTGTCATGGGCGTATTTGACAGCTTTAGCTGATGCGACAAATTTATTGTGTAATTGTTTATAGGCAAGGGCTGTTTTTTCTTTTGGATAATTAGGAACAAATGATGCCATCATCAACATAGAATTAATTTCATTGAATGTTAGCCAATACTTAACTTCATCTTTGTATTCTTCAAAAATAGTTTTACAGTATTTCACATAGGCATCAATCGCTTGTTCATTTTCCCATCCTACTTCTTGTACGATTGTAACAGGATCATCGTAATGAGAAATAGTAACTAATGGTTCAATTCCATTGGCTTTTAATTCTTTAAAGACTTCGTGATAGAATTTCAATCCGGCTTCATTTGGTTTGTCTTCTAATCCAGTTGGATAAATACGAGACCAAGAAATAGACATTCTAAACATGTTCATTCCTAATTCTTTAAATAAAGCAATGTCTTCTTTGTAGTGATGATAAAAGTCAGTTCCCAAGTGATTTGGATAATAACAATCATCTAAACAAGTTAATGTAGCTCCTTCAGGAAGGGTTGTACCAACAATTGAAGTTCTTTGTTTTTGGGGATTTCCATTGACATCGATATAAGTTAAATAACGAGCCGATGTAGCCGATCCACCTGTTGTATAATCTGTTAAAGCAGGTCCTCTTCCATCTTCATTCCATCCACCTTCGTATTGGTTAGCAGCCGTAGCTCCTCCCCAGTAAAATCCTTTAGGAAAACTCATACTATTGTACCTCCGAACGAATTCCTTTAATAATTTCTGTATTCTTTTCTACGTGTCCTGTTTGAAGAATCACAACGTCTAAATATTCTTTTGTGTTTGTGATCACAACCGGAATTTCAGTATTATATCCTTCTTGTTCAATTGCTTCTTTATCAAAAGAAACTAATTTATCTCCTGCTTTAACAACATCATCTTGTTTAACATAAGAAGTAAAGTGTTTTCCTTGTAAGTTGACTGTATCAATTCCAATGTGAATTAATACTTCAATTCCATCTTCACTTACAATTCCAATGGCATGTTTAGTTGGAAATAAAGTTTTAATTGTTCCATTTACAGGAGAAACAATTTCTCCGTCATCAGGAATAATCACAATTCCATGTCCTAATGCTTCAGAAGAAAAAGCAGGGTCACTTGATTCTTTAATGTCTTTAACTGTACCGCTTACTGGCATGTTCACAACATTGATTTTATTGTCTTTTTTTTCAACTGGTTTTGTTTCGACTTCTCCATCTTTATAGAAGAAGAAAGTTAATAAGAATCCTACTACCAATGGTACGATTACCGCAATAACGATTGGTAAAATTTGTGGGTTTTCAGGGTTTAAGAAACTTAATAATCCAATTAATCCCATACCAGCGTATGTATAAATTTTCATATCAAATAAACCAATAACGAATCCAGCACAAGCTCCTGAAATACAGCTGATTCCTAATAATACTTTACGAGGAATAATAATTCCATACATTCCTGGTTCTGTAACACCAAAGATAGCAGATGCTGCAGCTGGTAAAGCATTTTCTTTTACGTCTTTGTCTTTTGTTTTAATGAAAGCCGCAACTAAAATACCAACAATTCCAAAGCAAACTGTCCAAGTAGCTCCTAACATTAGTGAAGGTGTACCAGACATTACGGCATAGAACGCAAACATAACAATTAATCCATGGATACCAAACATTACTAAAATTTGCCAGATTCCACCTAAAATAGAACATCCAATTAATGGACTGAATTCAAAGATCCAGTTGATTGCTGTTGCCATAAATCCTGATAAAACATTGGCAATAGGTCCAATGACCATGAATGTAATAGGGAAAGCAATAATTAATGTCAACATTGGTGTCATGAATCCATTAATTAATTTAGGTAAATGTTTTTTAAAGAATTTATATAAAGGCGCAGCTAATAATAAACCAAACATTACTGGTAAGAAACTAGATGTATAGCTTACATTTGCTGTATATCCAAATACGGTTACATCTACGTTTTGAATGCTTGGATAAATCATACAAGCACCAAAGATTAAACCAAAATATGGATCAATTCCTAAATAACGGGCAATGTTGAATCCCATTACGATTGGTAAACAATAGAAGAAAGCATCTCCTGCTGCGTTTACTAACATACAGATTCCACCGTCTGATGGTAATCCACACATTTGAAGGATAACTAATACTCCTTTTAAGATACCGGCAGCACACATGATATTAAGTGTTGGTCCTAAACCTGACTTAATTAATCCAAGGGCTTTGTCTAAAATAGATTTCTTTTCGTTTGTTTCAACAGCTTTTGTCATGTCATTATTAATTCCTAACTGTTCACAAACTTCGTCGTAAACGTCGCCAACATGTTCACCGATAACGACCATGTATTCTCCAGCGGCTTTCACTAGTCCAATTGTTCCTTTTAAGTTTTTGATGGCTTCATCATTCGCTTTTGATTCATCTTTCAACTTAAAACGTAAACGTGTCACACAGTGTCTTAAACTGTCGACATTTTCCTTTCCACCGACATTAGCGATAATATCGGCTGCTAAATCTTTGTACTTTTTCATTTCTTTTTCCTCCTATAAGTACGTAAATAAGAGGTTTGGCCAACTTAATGTTACCATCCAATATAAGAACTGATTTCTCAGTCATTATCAAAACAATGTACAATACGATGAATATGGATTGTTAAATACAATTTCTCTCCATCACTTACGGAATACTCATAATTACTCTTTAACATCTTAGCAATGTTTTCAACGCAATTATAAGAATTCTTATATTTCATTTTCACAATATCTAATAACTCTGCATCGTCTTTGTCATCTAATGTTTTATTATAGACAAGACGCTGTGCAAAGAACTTAATATGTGTAATAAAACGATCATAGTAAACTGAATCACTTGAAAAATCTGTTTCATAATAGTTACGAACTACTTTTAAAATTTGTTTAATGATTTCCGTTGCCTTTAAAGTTTCTTCTATATAAGAGTTTTCTGTTTCCGCATTCACAATATGTAACGCAATAAAAGAGGCTTCATCTTCTTTTAAACCAGCACCTGTTTTTTTATTAATCATTTCTAGTGCTTTAATTCCTAATTTATGTTCTTGACTATAATAACGAGAAATTTCCCAAGACATTGAATTAGTCAAATAAATTCCTTCTTTAGCTCGTTTAATGGCTTCATAAATATGATCGGATAAAGAAATATAAATAATATCAGATATATTTTGATTGATATTCGCACGTACCATTTCAATAATTTCACAAGTTAAGTCAATAATTTCAACGGGAATGTGTTTTGTGATTTCTTGAAACTTCGACATGTTTTCTTCTTTTAAAACAAAGATTTGCGTAATACGTGATTCATCAATCGCATCTCCTACTTTTTTAGAAAAGGCAATTCCTCTACCACTAACAACTTCATCTTTACCATTGTTTTCGACAACTACAACATTATTATTAAAGATTTTCTTGATGATCATTGTATTACCTCCTAAAAAAATAAAAAACCTATAGAAAAAAAGGGATTCTCTATAGGTTTAGCTCTTTCGATTACTATCCATAACTTATTATACTGAAGTTGAAAGCGATTTCAAGTGGTTTTTTGTTTTTTATTAAAAATATTTGATATACTAAAATCAAAGGAAGGAATACATTATGGAAGACAACAAACAAATTGAAACAAAGAAAGAAAGTAAAGTTAAATCATTCTTTAAGAAGCTTATTTTTAATAAATATGTGTTCAGTGTACTAATCGTTATTATATTGGTATTAGGTTTATTTATCGGATTTGGTGATAAATTCATCACTCGTAGTGATCCTACTAATTTAGTTTTAAAAGACATCGGTGAATTGGCCACACAATGTGCGTATGTAACAGAAGTTAATGAAGTGAAAGATACAAGAACACTATGGAATGTCGATATACCTCTTACTACTTCTCATCTAATCTATAGTTATGATTTTGAAATAAAAGCTGGTTTTAATGTAGATGAGATAAAACCAGTCGTTAATGAAGAAAAGAAAACAGTGACAATCAAAATGCCTAAAGCTGAGATTTTATCAAATGAAATCAAACTTGAAACTTTTAAGGTTTATTTAGAAGATGAAAGTAAATTCAATAACATCAAATTAAACGAAAACAACGAAGCTATTATTGCGATGCAAAAAGAAGCTCAAGAACATGCCATTCGTAATGGTATCTTAACAGAAGCAGAAGAAAACGGTAAAAAGGTTATTACTTCTTTATTTTCTAATACTTTTGATCCTGAAGAATATGAATACAAATTTAAATTTAATTAGGAGTTCAATATGAAAAAGACAGTATTAATGATTTTAGCGATTGTAGTAGTTGCTTTAATCTTATTTTATGGTTATTTATTTTTTACAGCTTAAATAGACAAAAAAACAGGTTGCCCTGTTTTTTTATATGTTCAAATATTGTTCAACTTTTTGAACAGCTTCATCTATTGTACTTTCTTTTGTTCTTTCATACCAAAAATATATGCTCTTTTTAATGTCATTGTAATATAGTTCATTAATGCTTCTAAGTGTTTCATTACATGTTTTCTTAGCTTGATTGGGATTGGTTGCACTATTAATGAATTCATTAAAATCTTGATGATCTTTACGATTACAATAGTCTTCAATTATATTCGTTGGATCTTTAATTAAGAAAACAATTCGTTCTGATTCTGTGATTTGTTTTGCTTGATTCAGATTTAAGTGACAGTCACATATTATTTTTTGGTTTTGAGAAAGACGAATTAAGTCCAATAAAATAAAATCTAATTGTTCACGTGTATTTTCTAATAACCATTTTCTGTATTCTTCTACACTTCTTCCAAAGAATTCATCGGCATCTTGAAAGTCTTTATTCATTGCTGATTGGTCATTTGAATTGGATAGTTTTAAATGATTACTGAATTGTTCATCTACATCGTATACAAATAAATTATGTCTTTTTCCTATTTCTCTTGAAATGGTTGTTTTTCCTCCACATGGAGTTCCTGTTATAAAATATACGTTTTTTAAGTATTCTTTAATTACATTATCTTGAAATATCATTTTAAATGCTCCTTTTCTTTTATTTAATTTGATATTTCTTTATCGTGTAAATGCCACCATTTCTATCATCTCCTTTATTTCTTATTCCGAAAAAGTGAAAAAAATTCAAGTTTTCGGAGTAATCATACATCATTTTACATCGCCATTTACTGCGCCGTTTACTGCGCCATGTTGAATCGTTACTTTTATAATAATAAAATTATTAGATGAATGCTTCTTATTCCGAAAAAATGAAAAAAATTCAAATTGTCGGAATAACTAGTTTGTAAGTAACCATCTTTCAATATCAATAATTTGTATACCTTCGTATTGATATTGTTCATGATGCGTATTAGCTAATAATATTTTAGGATAGTTGTCTTTGATTTGTAGTAGTGAAGATACTTCTCTTTCGAATGTCTTTTCATTTGTGATGTCATCACTGACTTGAATATATATTTTCTCACTTTGTTTCATCGCAACAAAATCTACTTCTTTTTTATATAGTTTTCCAACATATATTTCATATCCTCTTCTTAACAATTCAATCGCAACGATATTTTCATATATTCTTCCATAGTCCATATTTCTTGTACCAATGTTGGCATATCGAAAAGAATGATCTGTTAAATAGTATTTGTCATTGGTAAACAAGTATTTTTTTCCTTTAATATCATAGCGACGTACTCTATAGAATAAAAACGCATCTGTAAAGTATTTCATATACAATTTAATTGTTTTGTCACTGATATTAAAATTAGCTTTTTCTATTGTTTTAGAAATACTGCTTGCAGATGTTAGCGCACTTACGTTATCCATCATAAAATAAGCTAAATCTCGTAGTATTTCTTTATTTCTCATAGCGTGTTTACTTGTGATATCTCTAATAATAAGTGTTTCAAATATATCACGGATGTATTTGTACTTTTCGTTTCGTTCTCTATAGACAAATGATCCTGGCATTCCGCCTTCTAAAACGTATTTTTCTAAAGTATATTCGTTTCCATAGTATTCCACACATTCGGAATAAGAAAATGGAAATATTTCTATTTCATAGGTTCTTCCTGTAAATAGGGTTGCCAAATCACTGCTTAATAAAAAGGCATTGGAACCAGTAATGTATATGTCATATTTTCTACTATTATGAAGACTATTAATGACTTTTTCAAATCCTTCGCACATTTGAACTTCATCAATGCAAACATAATTATTTTTAGTGGGGTTGTAACAATTATTAATGTAATTGTTTAAGGCATGGTATTCCAAGTATGGTTCACTGTCCAATGAATTGAAGTCAATAAAAATGATATTCGCATTGGCATCGTTTTGTTTAAGATATTCCATGAACTGCATCAATAAAAAGCTTTTTCCTGATCTTCGAATTCCTGTAATTACTTTTATATCAGGAGTTCCTAATACGTTAATCATTTTTTGTAGGTAATTTCTTTGTATTATTTTCATGATTGATCCTCTTTTTTATTATATCTCTTATTCCGAAAAAATGAAAAAAATTCAAGTTTTCGGAATAAGAAAAAACTCGTCTTTTTTTGACGAGTTAGAATACAAAAGAACTGAATAATACAATTAAAGGAATTGCGATAATTGTTCTTTCTAAGAATATAATTAATAGTTTCCAGAAGTTTAATGGAACTTCACTTTTAATAGCGATAACGCCTACTTCGGTTAAGTAAATGATTTGAACTAAAGATAGAGCCGCAACCACAAATCTTGTTTTAACAGATTGAATTCCAGTTAATAATAGGGCAGGGATAAACATGTCTGTGAATCCAATCAATGTAGCTGGAGCAGCTGCAAAGGCTTCTTCTATTCCAAATAATTTCAAATACATTCCCATTGGATAGGAAATAATATCAACCAATGGTGTATATGTCGCAACAATTAAAGCTAATGTTCCCCATGCGATTACCGTAGGCACTAAGTCAAACAACATACCCATAACAACTTCCATTCCATTGGTAATAATGTTTTTTAGGGTAAATGTTGAGGCTCTTTTACATCCCATTTCCACGGCATATTTAAAGATATGATGTTCATCTGGGATATCTTCTTGGATTTGTTTTCCTACTTGTTCTTGGTATGTGTTTTCTATATTACAAATTGGAGGGATTCTTCTAATAATAATGGCCAGGATAATTCCAGTCACACATATAATCAAGTAAAAAGCAGGGAACAAATGGGCTACGCCTACACTATTGGCAATCAATAAACAAAATGGAATGGATACTAATGAGAAGTTAGTCATAATATAGGCTGCTTCTCTTTTCGTATAAAAGCCTTTCATGTATTGTTCTCTAGTTAAAATAACCGCGGCATTGCTTGCTCCAAACCATGAAGCAATCAAGTCTACCGATGCTCTTCCGGGTACTCCAAATAGTGGTTGTACAATGGGTCTTGCCATAACGCCTAGAAATTCCATAATTCCACAATCTGTTAAGAATGGAAGCATAAAACTAAATCCTAGTACAATGCATAGAAGTGTTCCGGCTAGTCCTACAATGGTTCCTCCTACATCGGCTCCAATAATGAATTCGGGTCCGATATTAAAGACAACCATAAAACAGATAATGGCTCCCATTATTTTAAAGGTAAGATAAAAAGGAGTTGTGGAAAAGGCTTTTTTTAGGTAATGGTTATTTTCAATCCATTTTGGTTTACAAATGGTATCGTATAAACTTCCTACAGCGGCAATAACCATTAAAACTAACAAAACATATGGTAGGGCATTTCCTAATAAATCGTGGATAAAGTTTTTAACGTAATCAATAAATGTTGTGAATGCCCCGTTTTGAGGAATCGGGAAAAGGAACATAAAGATTCCTAATCCAGATCCAACAACAAATTTAGTTAAATTTTTCTTATTTACGTATTTATTTCCCATAAACTAGAAAATCAAGAAACTAATTAATACAACAAATGGTAAAGAAATAATTGTTCTTTCTAAGAAAATAATGATGATATCAACGAATTTTTGTACTAATTTAGTTGAAGTTAATAAAGCACCGATTTCTGACATAAATACAATTTGTAGAATACTCATAGCCCCAACAATGAACTTAACTTGTGGATCAACTAATCCTTTAGTTAAGATAACTGGTAAATAGTTATCAGCGAATCCAGATAAAATAGCTGAAGATGCTACGTATGCATCTTGAATTCCTAATACGTCCATGAATAATCCAATTGGATATGAAAGATATTCAAGAATTGGTGTATATGTTGATAACACTAAAGCAGCTGTTCCCCAGAAAATGATAACTGGTTGAAGACATAAAATATAAGTCAACATGTTTTGAATTTTATTTTTGAAGTTATCTACTGTTACTGTTTCAACACGTTCACAAGCTAATGTTAAGGCTTGTTTGCAGATTCCACCGTCTGTTTCTTTTTCAACAACACGATCACTTGTTTCTTTACCATTTACATATAAGTCTTGGTAATGAGAAATAGGTGGAATACGAATTCCGATAATAGCTACGATAATTCCTACTAATGTAATTGTTAAGAAGAACCATCCGAATTTATCCATAATACCTAATACATTGGCAACTAATACAACCCATCCAATACTTGAAGTTGAGAAAGTTGTACCAATAATAGCTGCTTCTTTTAATGTATAGTATCCTTCATCAAATAATTGACGAGTACCCATGATAGCAGCGTTTCCAGGTCCTACCCAAGCACTGATGATACTAACGGCAGCCATTTTACTTACTTTGAACAATGGTTTAACGATGAATCCAAATAAAGTTCCTACGAATTCCATGAAACCGAATTCTAAGATAAATGTTTGGAAGAAAATCATTGGTGGAATAATAATTGATAATTGAGCAGATAATGGTAACATTGTTCCACCTGTATCAATTGAAGTAATCATTTCAATTGGGAAATTGAAACAAACGATAACGGCAATGATAGCTCCACATACACGGTTAATTACATCGAAACAAGAACAAGAAAATAATTTTTTCATTAATTTATTGTCTTCGATGAATTTAGGTTTCGCAAAGAAATCAATTACAGCTAATACAGCTGATAATACTACTAAACAAGTAATCGCAATTTCTAAATAGTGACCAGCAAAGGCTACGAATTTCTTTAAGTAATAGAAAGTAAATGTATCAACGCTATCGGCAAAGTTCAATGGAATAACTACTAAGAATAATCCTAGAAGAGTTCCAAGTGCAAATTTCAATGTACTTTTTAAAGTAATTTTAGTTTCTTTCATTTTTCTCTTCTCCATTTATTTATTCTGCTTCAAGTTCAGCAATTAAACTCTTAAGCATATTTCCTGATTTTAATAATTTTTCTTTTTCATCTTGGGCAATTTCAACTTCTAATGTACGAACCACTCCGCTTTCGGCTACGATAGCAGGAACAGATAAACATACATTATCTAATCCGTATTCCCCTTCTAAGAAACTTGAAACAGGTAAAATAGCGTGTTCGTTTCTTAAAATAGCACATACAACGGATTTAATCGCATCGGCTACACAATAACAATTTGGTCCTTTTTTCTCCCAAACATCAAAGGCACTTTGTTTAACATTGTTTTCAACTAAGTCATGGTATCCTTCAGGTAATTCTTTACCAACAACTTCAGCATATTCTTCTACAGATACACCCGCAATGTTTGTCAATGACCAAGCAGCTACTTGAGAATCTCCGTGTTCTCCTAACATAAATCCATGTACCGATCTTCCATCGATTCCAAAGTCATTTGATAACATGCAACGGAATCTTGATGAATCTAATACAGTACCTAATCCAAATACTTGGTTTTTAGGTAATTTAGAAATCTTATATGTTAAGTAAGTTAAGATATCTACTGGATTTGATACAACTAAGATTTTTCCATTTGGACTGTTTTCTACGATTTGAGGAACAATACTATTTAAAATCGCAGCATTTTTTCTTAATGGAACTAGTCTTGATTCCCCTGTTACTTCAGGAACACCAACAGTAATCACAACTACATCAGAGTCTTTACTATCGGCATAAGATCCATTTCTTACTTTAACAGGTTGAATTAGTGGAACACCGTGTGCAATATCCCATGCATTTCCCCATGCACGGTCATCGTTAATATCAACGATTACGATTTCATCGACAAGTCCACTTTCGGATAACGCAAATGCTGCAGTAGAACCTACAGCCCCTGCACCTACAATTGTTACTTTTCTCATTCTTTCTCCTTTATCCTGATTTTTCAGGTAATATACAAATTTATTTAATAAATATTTAAAAAGTGAAACGCTGTTTCGCTTTTTATTGTATTAAATTTTTACCATTTGTAAAGAAAAAATAAATATTTTTTAAACCAAAAAATATGTTATTATAAATCGATAGGAGAAAACACATGGAAAAAGAACCAACATTTATCACTATCCTTGGAAAAGCCTTCCATATCTTGGATTATTTATATGAAATTGACCAACCCGTAGGCGTCACAGCCATCTCAAAATCATGCGAAATACCTAAAGCCAATACGTTTCGTATTTTAAAAACTTTGGAAACTTTAGGTGTAATTGAAGAGAAAAAAGATGGATATGTATTAGGAAAGAAACTAATGACATATGGAAACAATGCAGCGAATCAAAATGATTTAGTTACTTTAGCTAAACCATACATGAAACAGCTATGTGAACAAACCAATGAAACTATAAATTTAGGAATACAATATGAAGATCAAGTATTAATGATGCACTCGGAATTAGGAGCCAAAACATCATTAGTTTCTAGATTATTGCCTGTTTGTCCTTTGTATTGTTCATCAATAGGAAAATTATTCTTAGCTAATTTAGAAGATAATTTAATTGAAGAATACTTTAATAGTATTACACCTGAACAAAGAACTATCTCAACAATCACAACAGCACAACAATTCAAAAAAGAAAAAGACACAATCCTAAAAGAAGGATGTGCCTATGATAGAGAAGAATATGAATATGGTCTATCTTGTATGAGTGTTCCTATCTATGATAGAAATAAAAAAATAATAGCAGGTATCTCCCTTTCAGGTCCTACTACTAGACTACAAGTACATGGTTTCAATAATTTAATGGAACAACTTCATAATACAGCTAAACAAATCAATCATGATGTTGAGATGTTTCTATAAAATAGAGTAGAGGGAAAATAAACTATTTTCGCCCCTCTCATTGCACCGTAC
>NZ_JBJEEX010000015.1:0-3212 GCF_051873495.1 Floccifex sp. | reverse complement strand
CAATCCTTAGCATCAGCTTAAAAATTAATTTGTCCAAATTATTGGGTTCGGTTCAATTTTCTGCTTTTTCTTTTTATTAGATAATGATAAAATTATAACGCTCGGAGGTGGATACAATGTTATTTTTTAGAAATGATTATGGACAAGGATGTATCGAAGACATTTTAAATATATTAAAAGATATTAATTATGAAAACATTACAGGATATGGACAAGATGAATATTGTCAAAAGGCAATTTCATTAATTAAACAGCAAATTCCAGACTTAGATGTAGATGTACATTTCATTGTAGGTGGAACACTTACAAATCAGACTATTATTAAACATGTTTTAAAACCATATGAAGGAGTTATTGCATGTGATACAGGACATATCGCAACTCATGAAACCGGTTCTATTGAAGCCACAGGTCACAAAGTTATTATGCTTCCTAATAATAATGGCAAATTAACAAGTGATGTAATTCGTAAGTGTTTTAATGATCATATGTTAACTTATGAACATATGGTATACCCTAAAATGGTTTATATTTCAAATGCTACAGAGTTCGGAACTGTTTATACACGTGAAGAATTAATGGATTTAAGACATATTTGTGATGAATTAGGTTTATATCTTATGATGGACGGCGCACGTTTAGCACAAGCTTTAATGTCACCTATCTGTGATTATACTATTAATGATTTAGCTAAATGGTGTGACGTATTCTATATTGGTGGAACAAAAAACGGAGCTCTTATGGGAGAAGCAGTTGTTATCACAAATCCTGAAATTAAACCATTCTTCCGTTTTAACTTAAAACAAAATGGTGCTATGATGGCAAAAGGATGGTTATTAGGAGTACAGTTTATTGGATTATTTGAAAACGATAATTATTTTAAAAACGCAAAACATGCAGATGAATTATCTAGTCATATTCAGGACGAACTTGTTCGAATGAAATATCCTCTATATATGAAAAGTGACACCAATCAAGTGTTCCCGGTTGTAAGTAAAAAACAATATGAATATCTAAGTGAACGTGTTGATTTTGAAATTTGGGATCAAAGAGAAGATATGCTTGTTATTCGATTTGCTACAAGCTGGTGTACAAAAAAAGAAGATGTTGACCAGTTAATTCAATATCTTGAACAAGCTTCGGAATTATAAAAAAAGTCAAGTTGATTTTCAACTTGACTTTTTTTTACTCATTAAAAAGAAATTCCAAAAATTCATTACACTCTTTTGACCAATCAATCTCACTATGATGTCCATATGGTTTTACATTTAGGTGAAAATGAACTCCTTTATTTTGTAATAAAGATACAATACGTGTACAAATCTTAGTTTCATTCACGAATTCATGTTTACCATCTTCTAAAGCACCCCACGACATATAAATTGCACTTTCATCGTAAAAGTGACTATAATAAGATTCGATATAAAGATAATCTTCTACCGGAGCTACAAAAGGGGAAATCACTAACGATTTTGAATAAATATCTGAATGAACCAATTGAGCATAGAGTGCCATCAAACCACCACAACTTGAACCACCAATCCAAGTGCATTCTCTTGAAGGATTAGTAGGATAGTTCTTGTCAATATGTGGTTTTAATTCATTGATGAAGAAATCCATTGTTAAATAACCTAAACCTTCGAAGGCTTCTTTTACATCAAAATCAGCAAAAGGATAAGGTCCATACTCATTTAAACGATTATTTCCTATATGAGAACACTCTTGTCCAACAATGATCAAATCTAGATTTTTCTGTTCTACAGCCTCAATTAAGTGCCAAGAATGGTGGAAAGTGGCATCATCGTCTAAAAATAAGTTTTGTCCATCAAACATGTATAAAACAGGATACACTTTACCAGAGTCCATATAATCATCTGGAATATACATATGAATCATTCGATTTTCATTCAATGAAGTCATATGCATCTCAAATTTTTTTAGCACAATGCATCCCTCTCTAATTTTCAATCATCAAAGCTTTTTGATAAAAAGCATCTCTGTTTTCTTTTGTCTTCCAACGAGCTACAATTAATTCATCACCCATAGCAGCTGCAAAAGCTTTTGGTAAATGTTTAACATAGATGATGTCGTCTTTAAATTCATTTTGTAGTTTCTCTATTGAGTATTTATAGTGAATTGAATCTCTACGCCCTGCAAAACCAGCTGAATAAGGTTTATTAATAATGTCAGGACAATTTTGTGTTAATAATAATTGCGCCCATAAATCATAAACATCAATATCACAGGCATAATTCATCAAATCGGGACAAATTCCTCCAGGTGGACGGAAATTAACTTCTAATCCTAAAACAAAACCTTTAGGTCCTAAGCCTTCAATGTCTTTGTTTAGACGGAAGAATTCACAATGGAAAAATCTATTTTTCAATTTAAAAGCTTTTATTGTTTTTTGAGCAAGTTGGCGATATTCATCTGAAATTTCTAAAGTTGTATATGAAGCCATGCTCAATTGATTGTTTACGCTGTCCATGCAGCTTCCAATATATTCCATGCTACTTAGGAAACGAATATTACTGTTTCCATCACATAAACCATCTAAAGTAAATACTGTACCGTCAATATATTCTTCTAATATCATATGATATTGCATTGTTTGATTATAGTAATGTCTTAAATCCTCATCACTTTGAAGTTTGTAAGTGAAACTTGCTCCTACTCCATGATCGGGTTTCAAAACGAGAGGATAGCCAACTTTATGAGCAAAATCTAATGCACTTTCTAATGAATCAACTAATAAATAACGAGCAGTTGGAATTCCAACAGACTCATAGTATTTTTTCATTGCGGCTTTAGATTGAAACTCATCAATTTGAGAAAAACTAAAACCAGTCTTTACATTAAAATCATCACGTAATCGTGCATCAAGAGTTAACCACGCTTCATTATTAGACTCAATCCAGTCGATTTTTCCGTATTTAAAAGTAAAATACCCTAAAGCACGTACCATTTCATCATAATTATGAAAACTAGAGACTACATAGCATTCATCACAGTGTGCTTTTAGTTCTGGTTGCAAAGAATTATAAGGTGTATCCACGATAGCTAAAACTTTAGCACCATATTTTTTTAACCCTCTACAAAACATCCAGTATGTGTCTGGATAATTAGGGGAAATAAACACAAAATTCATACTTTCTCTCTCCTGGTATATTCTAATTGACTCATCTAATAGTCATTTAGAATATACTTTTACT
>NZ_JBJEEX010000014.1:0-3247 GCF_051873495.1 Floccifex sp. | reverse complement strand
CAGGTGGAGTTTCTTTAGCCTGAGCTATTTTACGAAACTTATCAGGATTATCCATTTTAATTTTGAAACAAGATTTTGTTTTTGCAAGTGGCTTTTGGTATTTAGAAAAAATGTTTAATAAAAAATGCCTCAATTCAAATTACTATTACTAAACAAAAATCCCCGGAATTCATATTGAATTTCGAGGATTAATATTATTTAAATCTCTTCTCTTATGCTGCAGCAGCGGCAGCGTCATTCTTCATTTCATTACGTTCTGCTACTCTAAAGAATGGTAAGTAAATGAAAATACCGATGACGATCAACAAACATTCGAAAATAACATTTCTCCAATCCATTGAGCTGATGTATGCCTGGAAAAAGAATGGAGTAAATGATGGATCTACAATATATCCCATTCCAATCCAATGACAGCTCTCGGCTACATAAGTCAAGATAATGTTAATGATAGGAGCCATTAAAAATGGAATGCCTAAAATTGGATTAAAACAGATTGGTGTACCAAAGATAATTGGCTCATTAATACTGCATATTCCTGGGATAAATGAAAGACGTCCTAAAGCACGATACTTTTCCACTTTACTATTCATCATCAAAAGACATAAAGCTAAAGAGTTACCTGAACCGCCTAAAACAGCAATTCTAAACATTTGTAAATTCATCAAATTCGTTGGAGCCAAACCTTTAGCAATCAGAGCAGCATTTGCACCTGTTGCTGCAACACCTGTAGCAAATACAATTGGGAAAATAACATTGCTACCATTTACTCCGATTAGCCAAAGCAAATTACCTAGAGTCACAATCAAAATATAACCCCAGAGACTGTTAGCCAAAAATGTAGCTGGTGTTAAACATTTCATAATAAAATTAGTAAAGTCTGTATGAGTCACACCAACTAAGATTAGATTAGCACCATAAAAGATGAAAATATTTGCAAGTAATGGAATCAGTGAATTGATGAAATTGGCTACCATTGGGGGAATAGAATCTGGAAGCTTTATTTTCAATTTACTCTTTTCAACTAATCTATTAATTTCAACCGTAAGTAATCCAATGATAATTGCAACAAATAAACCATTTGTACCTAAGTTGCTAATATCAATTTTATTATTCTTATCAACTGTGGTAGCTACCATTAAAAAAGTAACTAACGAAATCATACCATCCGTTGCAGGATGAAATCTTTGATATCTTTTGCTTAACTCATACGCAATACCAAATGCACCGATCATCCCAAACATCCCCATTGTCATGTTATATGGAACGGTTATTTGGGAATAATGGGCTACAGCCCAGTATTTCCACCCTGCAATCCATTTTATAAAGAAGTTGGCAGTTGCAGGATTATACTTATCCAGTACAATTGGTGGATTAGCTACAATTAAAAAGAAAGATCCAATTACCAAAAATGGTAATCCGAAAAGCATACCATTTGAAATTGCTTGTAAATGTTTTTCATTTCCAAGTTTCTGTCCAATAGGTACTAGAATTTTATCTAACCTAGTCATTAGTGATTCTTTTTTAGCAATAGTTTTAGCCATCAGAGCTCTCCTATTTTTCTTTACTAAGAAATGATTATATTTGATATGGATTGAACTTGAATGCATTAGGAATTACTTTACTTTCATCCCAATTCTTGCGAATCTTGTAATATTCATCCCAGTAATTATTATCAACTTTTAATTGTGGTGTAACCTTTGAGTCAACTTCGAGGAAGTGCATACTACCTCTACCCATCTTCTTACCACGGGTAGTGTGTTTGTCCAAGGCGTAATCTGGAATCGTAGGAACATAGCCTAATGCAAAGTTTTTGATTATAATGTTCTTAAGCAAATCTGATGAACGATCTTTAGTTGATTCGCATAAGTAACGAATGGCATGAACGAACATCATAGCACGATCTGGTTCATTGTAACTAAAGTTTTGACGCATTTGATTCAAGCTATTAATAAGAATTGGTGCTTGAGGATTACCCATACCAATGTCTTCAACTGAAATAGCTTGTAAACGGCGCCATAATTTTTCTTCCATTTGTGGTGAAGAAATATACATCTCATACGCAAATTCACAAGCTGCTCTTTCTTTACCTTTTCTAATGGATTTTTGCAGTGCTGAAATTACTTCATCAGCAGCTAAACCATTGCGAGTTCTAGTTCTAGCCCATGGATCAGCTAAAAATTCTTTATCTCTATTTTGTGGTACTTCGTTCTTCTTAATATCTTTTTCTGACATAATGAGTTCTTCTTTCATAATATAAGGAGAAAACTAATGAACATCCAATCTATTTGTGAAAAATATCAGTTAAATAAAGACGAACAAAAAGTTCTTCTTTATATGAATCAGCATAGTTCAGAACTTAGAAATCTAAGCATACGTGAATTAGCTAAGCGAACATTCACTTCTCCTAGCTTTATCATCAAGACCTGTAAAAAGATGAAGCTCTCAGGATATTCGGAATTAGTCTTTTTAATTACAGATACACCAAAGTTTCCTAGTAATACCGAAAACGACTTAAAAGTAAGGTCTTACGTAAAATCATTTTCTAGCTTGTTAAATAAGCATAGAGACTCAATGATCATGATATTGGGTAATGGTTTTTCTCAAAATATTGTCAATTACATGAGTGAATATTTTAACCTACATGGTTTCAGATGTACTGCTAATTCACATCTTGAGCTTCTTCGTAAGAATAAAGACGATTTGATCATCGTTATCAGCAATTCTGGAGAAACAAAACGACTCGCTGATTTATGTATCCAAGCTAAAAAGAACAACAAAGACATAATTTCATTTGTTGGCAATGGTAATTCAACCATTGCCAACAACTCTTCCTTAGCGATTAGCTCTGATACATTTAATCTTTCTTCCTTCGATAGTCATTATCCTCAATTATTTTTTGGCTTAACGCTTATCTATTTTGAGCTATTAATGAGTTACTTTTTGTCTAAGTAGGTACCTTTTCTTAAGACACTTTTATCATAAACAGCATTCAATCATTTTTGAATATTTTCCGTAGTTTCAAAAACATATTCTTATTTTTAGAAACAATTTCAAATATATTGCAAACTATTTTAACTTATGGCGGTAAAAATATCCGTATTGATTTTAACTATTAGTAATGAAAGTTGAATAAATGTACGGATCTATGCTTAATTATGAAACAATAATTTATTCTTACGAAAAAGCAAATAAATCATTAGCTACTATATCAGCTAATGATAAACAGTAAAAAAAGAACTGAATTATA
>NZ_JBJEEX010000013.1:0-17232 GCF_051873495.1 Floccifex sp. | reverse complement strand
GAAAATAGTTGGGCTTGCCCCTGCGAACATAGCACGTTGCCGGATCCTTTTTTTTATGTTTAAATCTTGATAATTCTTAAAATGCAAGTAAAATATATAACAGAATTTATGGAGACTATCTATTATGAACAAAATTGGATTTGATAATCAAAAATACTTAACTTTACAATCACAACGCATTATGGAACGTATTTCTCAGTTTGGAGACAAATTATATTTGGAATTTGGTGGCAAATTATTTGATGACTACCATGCTTCCAGAGTTTTACCTGGATTCAAACCAGATTCAAAACTACAAATGTTGCTTCAAATTAAAGATAACGCTGAAATTGTTTTTGCGATTAACGCAAGCCATATTAACTCGAATAAAATTCGTAAAGATTTAAACATTACTTATCAAGAAGAAGTGCTTCGTTTAATTAATGAATTTAGTCGTATTGGTTTATATGTTAGTAGTGTTGTTATTACACAATACTCTCCTAGTAAACTTATTACACAATTTCAAAATAAATTAAAGAAAATGAATATTCAAGTATATCATCACTATACAATTGAAGGATATCCAACAGATTCTAAAAAAATTATTTCTAAAGATGGATTTGGAAAAAATGATTATATTGAAACAACACGTCCATTAGTGGTAGTGACTGCACCAGGTCCTGGAAGTGGAAAAATGGCTACTTGTTTATCACAGTTATATCATGAACATTTACGTGGCATCCGTGCTGGCTATGCGAAATATGAAACATTCCCTATTTGGAATTTACCATTAGATCATCCAAGTAACTTAGCCTATGAAGCGGCTACTGCGGATTTAAATGATGTTAATATGATTGATCCATATCATCTAAATGCCTATAACAAAATTACAGTTAATTATAATCGTGATATTGAAATCTTTCCTGTCTTAAAAAATATTTTTGAAGAAATTTATGGAAGTTGCCCATATGCTTCTCCTACTGATATGGGTGTTAACATGATTGGTAGTGCTATTATTGATGATGAAGTTGTTCGTGAAGCTGGAAAACAAGAAATTATTCGTCGTTATTATGATAGCTTTAATCGTTACTGTAATGAATTGTGTGATATTAACGAAGTTAATAAGCAACAATTGATTCTTAAAAAAGCCAATATTACTTTAGAAGATCGTAAATGTGTTGCCAAAGCACATGAAATGGAAAAACAAAGTAAAGTATATTGTGGTGCAATTGAATGTAATGATGGTACAATTGTTACAGGTAAAACAACAGATTTAATGGGAGCTTGTAGTTCTGTTTTGATTAATACATTAAAATATTTAGCTAATATTGAACAAGATGTTCATTTAATTCAAACAGATTTAATTGAACCAATCCAAGGTTTAAAAACAGAATACTTAGGAAGCGTAAATCCACGTCTTCATGCGAATGAAATTTTAATTGCGTTGGCAATTAGTGCAAAAGTAAATGAAAATGCAGCCAAAGCACTTTCTTGTTTGAATCAATTACGTGGTTTACAAGCTCATATTACATGTGATTTATCAGAAGTGGACTTAAATACTTTATCGCAATTAGGTATTCAAGTAACTTATGAATCAAATAGAAAATAGGAGGAATATCTATGGCTAAACCAATTCCATCATCAGGAGCAGGAGCAGTTCGTATCATTTTAAAAAATAAAGATGATTTTCATTTTGACTTAAGAAAAAAAGAAGAAGATGGTTCTAAAACTAGTTATATTTTTGATGTGTTTTATGTGAATGCGACTGGAACTTTAAATATGGCTGTGGAAAATGACAAAATTGTGATTGCGGCATTAAATTTGGGATTAGGCAAAGTAATTACTTTATCAAATGATGATAATTTGAAAAAATTATGTCGCTATGTATTGGATGCCCAATAATGAATACACGCTTACATGTTGTTGTAGATCGAGAAGATGAACAAATTGTGCAGGATGTAAAAAATGCACTTAATCTTCTTTGCCCTGCCTTCTCTTTTTCACCAAGTCGTGAACAACCATCTCTTTGTCATTGTTTGGAATTCTTTGGAACAGCTGTTTTAACTGAGCAAGAAATAGAATCTTTATTAGATGTTTTGAACAATGATTGGGATGGAGAAATGGATAATTGTTGCGCTTATGGTTTTAATACGAAAATGTTTCATCCTCATGTTTACTATATTCAATTTCAAATATTATAGAAAAGGTGCTCATTTTAGAGCACCTTTTTTCGTAGTGTCATTAAGACATTAGAAATATTGTTTATACAATCGTCTGGCATTACACTAGCACAATCAAGGTCTAGATTAGCACTTTGATTGTGTACATAACATGCACTTACCACTGCACTAATATAATTATTTGTTTGACCACATAAACCTGTTACAATTCCACAAAGAATATCGCCACTTCCACCTTTGGCAAGGGCACTATTCGCTTGATTTAAAACATATAGTTCGTCTTGATAACCAACTATTGATATATTTGATTTTAATAGCGTAATGCAGTTTTTATGAACATTAGAAAATTCTTTTATAATTCTAAATGGATCTTCAAGTATTTGTGAAACGGAATAAGAAGTTAAATATGTCATTTCTTTAATATGAGGAAGTAAAATAGTAGGGGCATTACGGTTTAACCATTCTTCATGGTTTTGGATTGCCCATAAAGCATCGGCATCTAAGATAACAGGTTTATCTGTTTCTAATATTTTATGTACCATTTCAATTGTTGTCTTGTTTCTTCCCATACCATTTCCAATAGCAATAATTTGATATGGCTCTAATTCCATATCTTGGGCATTCGAAAAATAACCATTTAAACTGTTTCGACATATAGTCATCGCAAAATCCATTTTTCCAGCAATAACTGGATAAATTACATCAGGAATCATTACTGTTAATGTTCCAATGCCACTTCGATAGCAAGCTTTTGCGCTTAGACAAAGAGCTCCTTGCATAGAAAGACTTCCTCCAATCATAAGGGCTTTTTTAAATGTACCTTTATGTGAGTTGTCATTTCGCTGTGGTAAAAGTTTAGTGACAAGTGCTTCATTGATTATATATTGTGTATGTAAAGAATGAGGAATACCAATATCCACACATACACATTTTCCACTGTAAATATATCCATCATTAATAAAATGACCTTCTTTAAAACAATCAAGAGCAATCGTTAAATTTGCTTTGATAGCACATCCTAATTTTTTTCCAGTTGTTGCTTCAATACCACTTGGTAAGTCAATTGAAATTACATAGGCATTTGATTGATTGACTTTATTTATGATTTGTTCATAAATGCCAGTTATGTTTCTTGATAAACCATTTCCAAATAAACAATCGATAATCACATCGTATTCATCAAAATTATGGGTTTCATCAATATAAGTTAAAGAATAATAAGAAAGTGCATGGTATTGTATTTGTTCGTCATGTGACATTTTATCAATGTTTGGAATATAAACATCACATTGAATATCGTCTTTTAATAAATTACGAACGATGGCTAAGCCATCTCCTCCATTGTTTCCGGGACCACATAAGACGCATATCTTTTGATGGGAAGAAATCTGTTGTTTTATGATTTTTGCACTTTCACTAGCTGCTTGTTCCATTAAAATTAGTGAAGGAATATTATATTGTTGAATGGATTGGGAATCTAATTCACGGGCTTTTGGGCCAGTTTGAAAATATTGTATCTGTTTCATGGTTACATTATATCATTATCGAAGTAAATTTTGTGCTATAATAAGCAAACAGGAGAAATGATATGAAAAATAATTCGAACGTTAAAAAATCAATTATCTTAAGTGGTTTGGTTGGTACTGGTGGATTATTCATTGCGAAGTTAATTGGAATTGTTTATGCGATTCCTTTTTCATCGATACTAGGAAATGAAGCATACATGAGTATTTATGGCCAAGCCTATAATATATATTCATATGTATTAATGGTATTTACAGCGGGTTTTCCCTTTGCTATCGCAACGTTGGTTGCACGATATAGTGTATTAAAAGATGCCAAATCGATTCTTTCTGTTAAAAAAATTGCTTTATTGTTTTTGTCGATTACAGGATTCTTAGGAATGATGTTGTTGATGCTACTGGCAGGGAAAATTGCTCCTGTTATGGTAGAAGAAAACATCGATGTTATGACCAACACGATTCGTTTATTGGCTATTGCTGTATTCCTGGTGCCTATTCTTTCAGCCTATAGAGGTTTATATCAAGGCTTAAAAGAAATGGAAGAATATGCTTTTTCACAAGCATTTGAACAAGTTTTTAGAGTTGGATTTTTATTAATTGGATCTTGTATTGTTGTTTATGCCCTTGGATTAGATCGTAAATATGCTCTTTATATTTCGGTTTTATCTACTTCAGTAGCTGCAATTGCAGGTATTGCACAAATTTATCGTTTTGATCAAAAGAAAAAAGGGGAAGTTGAACAAGTTGCGGCTGAACAAAAAAGTGATGGAGTTGATAGAAAAACATTATTTAAAGAATTTTTTACACTTTCTATTCCTTATTTGTTTACATCAATTTTAGGATATAGCCAACAAATCTATAATGCGATTTTACTTCCTATTGGTTTACGTTTACATGATTATGCTTCTAAAACGATTACAACTATTATTTCGGCTACCACATATGTAGGAGTAAAAATCACTGCCATTCCTATGATTTTAGCTCCGGGATTTACAGCGGCTATTATTCCACATATAACAGAAGCACTCACAAAAAAAGATTATAAATTAATTCGTAAAGATATTATTGATTGCGTAAATATTATTTTATATATTGGAATTCCTGTTTGTTTCTGTATTTTCTTATATTCTAAACCAATAAATTATACTTTATTTTATAACGAAGACTTAAATATGGCAGCCTATGTTTTGGCATGGCTTAGTTTAGAAGCTTTTTTAGGTACCCTTGCTCCGGTTGTTACGAATATGATGATGGCATTGGAGTTAAGAAAAAATTATTTGAAGAGACTTGTTTTTTCTACCGTGATGAAAGGAATTACAATTATTCCTCTGATTGCACTATTTGGATTTGCTGGTTCAGTTATTTCAAGTGTAATCTGGGATGGATACTTAATTGTATTTAACTTACGTGAAATTAAAAAAGTTTATAAAGTTAAATTTAAAAAAGCATTCTGGGTATTAAGTCGTGTTTTAATTTGTGTTGTTATGATGGGATTGGTATCAATGTTCTTAAATTGGATTGGCATTGGTGGTGTTGATTGTGGAAGAATCACAAGTTTTATCTATATGTGCATTAATGGACTTGTGAGTGTTGCTACGTTTGTTGGATTGAGTATTGTACTTCATCTTCCTAATGTTGTATTCCATGTGGATGTAAAAGAATTAATAAATAAATTATTGAGAAAGGCATAAAATATGTTTGATGTTTTAGTAATTGGAGCTGGGCATGCAGGTATTGAAGCTTGTATGGCCGCTAGTCGAATGAATAAGAAAACTTGTATTGTAACACTAAATATCGATATGGCAGGATCAATGCCATGTAATCCAAGTATTGGAGGACCGGCGAAGGGAATTGTTGTCAGAGAAATCGATGCGTTAGGTGGGCTTATGCCAATTGTTGCAGATAAAACGGCTTTACAATTTAAAATGTTGAATACGACTAAAGGACCAGGTGTATGGTCTATGCGTGTTCAAAGTGATAAAGAAGCATACAAAAAAGAAATGAAAAAAGTGCTTTTAAATACACCTAATTTAACGGTTATTGAAAAAGCGGTTCATTCTGTATTAATTGAAGATGGTAAGGCTAAAGGGGTTCTTTGTACAGATGGTACAAAAATTGAATCGAAAACGGTTGTTTTGACAACTGGTACTTACATGACAAGTACAATTTTACGTGGGCATACAGCTACTAGTTCAGGACCAGAAGATCAAATTACGGTTAATACTCTTTCACAGAGTTTACGTGATGCAGGTATTAAAACATTCCGTTTAAAAACAGGAACGCCTGCACGCGTTTTAACGGATTCAATTGATTTTTCAAAAACAGAACCACAACCAGGTACGAATGAATTTTTACGTTTCTCACAAACAACGAAAAAAGAAGATGTACTTCCTTTTGAACAACAAAGTGTCTGTCATTTAATTTATACGCAACCTGAAACACATAAAATCATTAATGAACACTTAACGGATTCAGCTATGTATTCTGGATTAGTTAAAGGAGTAGGACCAAGATATTGTCCTAGTATTGAAGATAAGCTTGTTCGTTTTGCGGACAAAGAAAGACATCAATTATTCCTTGAACCAGAGTCTAAATCATTGGATACAACATATATTCAAGGTTTTTCAACTTCCATGCCTATTGAAGTACAAGAAAATATGGTGCATTCTTTGCCTGGATTAGAAAACTGTGTAATTAAAAAATATGCATATGCGATTGAATATGATGCCATTGATCCTCTTCAAATGAAGCCATCGATGGAAAATAAAGTTGTGGAAAATTTATTTACAGCTGGGCAAGTTAATGGAACAAGTGGCTATGAAGAAGCTGCTGGACAAGGATTAATGGCCGGTGCGAATGCGGCTTTAAAAATTGATGGGAAAGAACCTTTTGTGCTACGTCGTGATGAAGCGTATATTGGCGTTATGATTGATGATTTAACAACGAAAGGAACTAATGAACCATATCGCTTGTTAACATCTCGAGCAGAGTATCGTTTGCTTCTTCGTCATGATAATGCGGAACAACGTTTATTGAAAAAAGGATATGAAATTGGATTGGTTAGTGAACAGCGTTATCAAAACTTTGTCAAAGAACAAGAAGAAATAGAAAAGGCAAAAGAACAATTGAGTGAAGTACACATTAAGCCTTCACAACAAGTGGATGAATATCTTCAAAATCTTGGTTTTGAATCTTTATCAAGAGGGTGCAGTGAACTTGAATTAATCAAACGTCCTAAAGTGACAATCAAAGGTTTATCGTCTATCACAGGTGTTGAATTTGATGATGAAATCAATAAAGCCATTGAAATTGAAGTAAAATACAAAGGATATATCGATAAAGCTAAAAGGGACGCACAACATCTTCAAAAGATGGATGAAGTTCGTTTACCTAAGGATTTGGACTATGAACATATGGATAATTTATCACTAGAGGCAAGACAAAAGTTATCTCAAATTCAACCAATGACGTTAGGGCAAGCAAGTCGTATTTCGGGTATTAATCCAAGCGACATTGCGATTTTAGCTATATATGTGAAAAAATAAAATAATATTGTTAAATGTTATTGAATTTATAATCTTAGAACATGTAAAATATGAATAGAGTACATATACTAAGGGGGTATTTGTATGAAAACAAAAAAGAAGAAAAAATTAACACTTAAAATGTTATTGGTTTACACTATTTTGCTTTCAGGTGCGGGTTACATGCTTTACAGTAGTTTTAAAGAATTAGAAACAACGGCTGAGATTCGTCTGAGCATGGAAGAAAATGAAAAAGAGTCTCAGGCTTTGGATGCGCGTAAAGCGGAACTAGAACAGACCAAAGAAAATCTTGAAAATCCAGATTATATTGAATACTTGGCAAGGGGTAAATACTTGGTTACAAAAGATGGAGAACAGGTTTTTAAGTTTTCGGATTAGGTCAATATTATAAAAGTAAATAATAAAATTTAGCATCAATTAAAAAAACATAGTCAATTGTTACAATAAAGTGGTAAATTGTGAATTTGTCATTCTTAAGTAATTTTTATTTGGCATACTAATGTCATGAGAGGTATGTTATGAAAAAAACAAAGAAACTATGTTTAGAAATTGATGCTAATTTATTAGATGAAATTATTTTTCGCGATCATCAAAAAAACTTTCGCGTAGATGAAAATGATGTTGTTTATTGCAATATCCCAATCAGTAAGATGGAATGCATTATATCAGAAAGCTCAGTTGCTTATTCCAACAAATTTATCGCTATTAATCCAGATGGTGAATTTTTGCCAAATAATGGATTTGATACGATTATAAGTGCGGATATCGAAGTTCATTTATCAAGTCATACAGTTTTGAAAAAAGGTAAAATTATAAATATCCCACGTTCTTGCTACATTATTTTGGAAAGTTTATTGCTGGCAAAAGATGGAACATTACGACGTGATTCTTTAATTCGTATTTTAGAATCGGATGGAAAACGTGTTCGCTGTATTGATGAAAATAACTTGAATCAACACATTAAAAGAACCAATCAAGCTTTATTACATGGAGAAGAAGGGAAGCCATATATTAAAGCAAAATATGAGTATGGATATGTATGGCAATACCCAATCGAAAAAATAAAGAAATGAAAGCGATTACATCTTTGTAAAAATTAAATAATTTTTTTGATTTTTTGTGATTTTTGGCGATTTTTTGGGCATTTTGTTGAAGATTGAAATAATGTTAGGTATAATTTTTTTTAATTGGAGGATATTTATATGTCAAATTGCTTTGAATCAAAAGAAGCTTTTAAAGAGGCTTTTAAAGCGAATGTGTCAAATACTTATGGACGTGACTTTGAAGATACATATCCAGAAGAACGTTACTTAACATTAGGACACATGGTACGTGACTATGCTAGTGAAAATTGGCGTGCCACAAAAAATGCAGTTAAAAAATCAGAAACCAAACAATTATTCTATTTCTCTATGGAATTCTTGATGGGTCGTTTGTTGACAAGCAATTTAATGAATCTTGGAGTGTATGATGTTGTTAAAGAAGGTTTAGGCGATTTAGGAATAGACATTAATGACATGGAAGAAAAAGAAAGTGATGCCGGATTAGGAAATGGTGGACTAGGTCGTTTAGCTGCTTGTTTCATGGATTCACTTGCTTCATTAAATTACGCAGGACATGGAAACTGTATTCGTTATCATTATGGTTTATTTAAACAAAAAATCGTTAACAATGAACAAATTGAAGTTCCTGATTGCTGGTTGAAAAACGGAAACGTTTGGGAAGTATGGAAACCTCAACATTCTGTTCGTGTTCGTTTTGGTGGAACAATTGATGCTTATATGGATCAATATGGAAAATTCCATCAAAAATATAATCCTAGTTTAGTTGTAAAAGCGGTTCCTTATGATGAACCGATTGTTGGATATCATACTACAACAACTAACACATTACGTTTATGGGATGCAGAAGTAGATGAAGATTTTGCGTTAGCTGGATCATTATTTGATTACTTAGATGATGTTAATCAGTTAACAGCTAATGTTTATCCTGATGATTCTACTCCTAAAGGAAAAGAATTACGTTTACGCCAAGAGTATTTCTTTGTATGTGCTGGAGTGAATTCAATTATTTGTCAACATTTAAGACGCTATAAAACATTAGATAATTTAGGTGAAAAAGTTGCAATTCAGTTAAATGATACACACCCTGTATTGGTTATTCCTGAATTAATGCGTGTTTTAATGGATGATTATAATTATGAATGGGATCAAGCTTGGGATATCGTAAGAGAAACAGTAGCATATACAAACCATACTGTTATGGCCGAAGCACTTGAAAAATGGGATCAAAATTTAGTACGTAGTTTATTACCACGTATTTATATGATCATTGAAGAAATTGAAAGAAGATGGAAATTCTATGTAGATCATAAAGGATTATGTGGAATCTTCAATCAAGTTTCTATTTTGAAAGATGGTCAAGTACATATGGCTCATTTAGCAATCGTAGGAAGTCATAGTGTAAATGGGGTTGCTGCTTTACATTCACAAATCTTAAAAGATGATGTATTTAAGTATTTTGAACAAATTTATCCTGGATTAATCAATAATAAAACAAACGGTATTACACATCGTCGTTGGTTATTGTACTCAAATCCACAATTAACACAATTACTTGAAAATACAATTGGACCTGAATTTAAAACAAATCCAGCTAAATTAGAAGATTTAATGAACTATGTAGATGATACAAATGTTCAAAATCAATTTATGGCTGCTAAATTAGAACGTAAAAAGATTTTAGCTGATTATGTTAAGAAGGAATTAGGAATCGAAATTGATGTTAATTCTATTTTCGATTGCCAAGCAAAACGTTTACATGCATATAAACGTCAATTGTTAAATATCTTCGGAGTAATGCATACTTACATGAAGATGAAGAAAGATCCTTCTTATAGAATTTATCCACGTACTTATTTCTTCTCTGCTAAAGCGGCTGCAAGTTATGCTTTAGCAAAAGAAATTATTAAATTAATTAACATTGTTGCTGATAAAGTTAATAACGATCCAGAAACAAATAAATACTTAAAAGTTGTATTTATTCCAAACTACTCTGTATCTGTTGCGGAAATCTTATTAAACGCAGCTGATGTAAGTGAACAAATTTCAACGGCTGGTAAAGAAGCAAGTGGTACAGGAAACATGAAGTACATGATGAATGGTGCATTAACTTTAGGTACATTAGATGGTGCCAATGTTGAAATCGTTGAACAAGTTGGATACGAAAATGCCCAAATCTTTGGTTTCCGTGTTGAAGATATCAATCATATGAAACATGAAAACTCATATAATGTATGGAATTATTACAATAATCACGAAGAAATTCGTCAAGTTGTTGATTCTTTACGTAATGGAGTTTGGTCATCAAACCCAGATGAATTCCGTTTAATCTATAATGATTTAATGTTACGTAATGATGAATTCTTCGTATTAGGTGATTTCATGTCGTACATTCAAGCACAAGAAGAAATCGATAGAAAATATCGTGATCGTTCAAATTGGGCTCGTATGATGTTAATCAACATTGCTAAATCTGGATACTTCTCAAGTGATCGTACAATCAAACAATATGCAGAAGAAATCTGGGGATTAACACCAATTCCTTTTGATTAGTGAAAAGAGAAAGAAAATCTGTTTTTGACGGGTTTTCTTCTTTTTTTATGGAAAAGTATTTTGATTGACTTTAGATTCTTGCTTGTTTAGAATATATGAAAGAGGTAGAAAAGTGAGACAAGATACAATAGGTGAATCATTAGAAGATTATTTAGAATCTATATTAGTACTGAGTAAATGCATTGACCGCGTTCGTAGCGTAGATGTCGCAAGTTATTTAGGCTTTTCAAAGCCAAGCGTTTCTCATGCTGTGAAATTGATGGTGAATCAAGGGCTTATTGAATTGGATGCGAATAAATTTATTACGCTTACTGAAAAAGGAAGAGAAATAGCTCAGGAAACATATAACCGTCATCAGTTTTTTGAAGAAATGTTAGTGTCTATGGGCGTTCCTAAAGAAATAGCGCAAGAAGATGCTTGTCGAATTGAACATGTTCTATCAAAAGAATCATTTGAAGCTATTCAAAAATATTATCAAAATTCAAAGGGGTAAATGCCCCTTTTTTTAAAGGAGAAAGTATGAAACCAGAAATATTAGCACCCGCAGGAAATGAAGAAGCATTGAAGGCTGCCATTAAAGCCGGATGTGATGCCGTCTATTTTGCTTTACCTAATTTTGGAGCACGAGCATATGCTGAAAACTTCACTATGGAACAAACCAAAGAAATGATCGCATATTGTCATTTATATGGTGTAAAAGTGTATATCACAATGAATACGCTATTATATGAAGACGAATTTGAACAAGCTTATCAATGTGCTAAACAATTACATGAATACAATGTAGATGCTTTAATTATTCAAGATTTAGGTTTTATTCATTATTTGCATGTACGTTTACCTGAACTAGAGTTACATGCATCTACGCAACTAAGTGTCTCTAAACCTGAAATGATGGAGCAACTAAAAAAATTAGGAGTAAAACGAGTTGTATTAGCTCGGGAAACATCGATTGAAGACATTGAAGCATGTGTAAAAACAGGAATTGAAGTAGAAGTTTTTGTTCACGGTGCTTTATGCATTTGTTATTCTGGACAATGTTACTTTTCAAGCTTTAAATACAATCGCTCAGGTAATCGAGGAATGTGTGCCCAACCATGTCGAATGCCTTATCAACTATTACAAGATGGCAAACAAGTAGAAACAGACGGTGAGTATTTATTAAGTCCGAAAGATATTTCTTTGATTCAAAAAGTAAATGAATTAGCTCGTATTGGTGTTGTATCTCTTAAAATTGAAGGGCGCATGAAATCAAAAGAATATGTTTATCAATCGGTTTCGTTAGTTCGTAAAGCTGTTGATAAACAAAAAATTACGAAAGAAGATTTAGAAAAATTGAATGTTTCTTTTAATAGAGGACATACATATGGGCATACATATAATGATTTTGGATCGCAATTAATGAATTATAAATCAAGTAATCATGCGGGAATTGAAATTGGAAAAGTTATAAAAATCAAAAATAAAAAAATTGTAATGTCTATCAATAAAGAATTAAATCAAAATGATGGAATTCGCTTTGAATATAATGGTAACCAACAAGGATGTCGAATTAACTTTTTATACGATGAATCTGGAAAGTTAACAAATCATGTAGATGCCCATAAAATTTGTATGATTGATGATTTAAAACACGTTAAAGTGGGAAGCGTCATAAAAAAGACAATTGACTCTAAATTAGAACAAGAAGTAAATACAAAATTAAAAGAAAACTCTCGTCAAGTGTCTATAGATGCACAATTTACTTGTTATGGTGTATCTGATTTATTAGAATGCATTGCCAGTGATGGAAAAAATGTTGTGACTTGTCGTACGCAAAGTAAAGCTGTCAAAGCAATGAATCGTGCTACTAATGATGAAGTTATTACAAAACAATTTATGAAGACAAAAGATTCATGGGCTGTTTTTAAGAATATGTCTTTTGATTTAGAACCTGATATTTATTTCTCTATTTCAGATATCAATCAATTACGAAGAGATGTACTAGATGCTTTGAAAGAAAAGCGTACGAAATTAAAACCAATTGTGGAAAAAGAATACAATGTAAATTTATCTCCTGTTGAAAAAGTAAATAATATAATGGAAATTCAAACGAAAAATCAATACACGAACTTTGATGGAATCATTGTTTCTGAATTACTTCCATTTACAATGAAAAAAGGAAATATTACGGAAGTACAAGGTGATGTGGTTGCTCATTTAGGAGAAGGAAAAATCATTGATTCTATGAATGTTACGAATTCCTATGCCATTGCTGCTTTGATGAGTTTAGGATATGAAAATATCGTTGTGAGTGATGAAGTTGATGATCATCGTCTTTCATTGATGCTAGCTTCTTTTAAAAAACAATATGGATTTGATGCGCCTGTGATTAAAACCATTTATCAAAAAAGAAGATTAATGACAATGAATTATTGTCCCGTTAATACATGTTTGAAAGATGGTTCACGTACGCAATGTAGTTTATGTCATACACATCAATTTGAATTGGTTTGTAAAGATCAAACTCATTTGCTTTGTCTAGGAGATGGAAGCTGTCATATGCGTTTATTTGAAAAAGAAGCATGTGATGAAATGTACAAATTAGACTTTTATAAAGAATTAGGAATTAAAGGATATCGCTTTGTTTTTGTGGATGAAAATGAAGGTGAAATTCAGTCCATTTTAAACTCATTTTGTTGAAAGAGACAGTGATTAGTGATATTATTTTTATAGCTTAAGGCTAAAAGGAGGATATTTTAATTATGCCTATTATTGTTGATGTATATGCTCGTGAAGTCTTAGATTCACGTGGAAATCCAACTGTAGAAGTAGAAGTAACAACTGAATCTGGTGCTTATGGACGTGCAATGGTTCCAAGTGGAGCTAGTACTGGTGTTAGAGAAGCATTAGAATTACGTGATGGAGATAAATCTCGTTATTTAGGAAAAGGAACTTTAACTGCTGTTGACAATGTTAACAACATTATTGCTCCAGCCATCATTGGTATGGACACTCGTTCTCAAAACTTAATCGATGCTAAAATGTTAGAATTAGGTGGAGGAGATGTTTTCAAAAAACAATTAGGAGCTAACGCTACTTTAGGTGTTTCTATGGCTGTTGCTTTAGCTGCTGCTGATTACTATGGAATGCCTTTATACAACTATTTCGGAGGATTCAACGGAAAAACTTTACCAGTTCCTATGTGTAACGTTATCAACGGTGGATCACATGCCGATTCAACTGTAGACTTCCAAGAATTCATGATTATGCCAGTTGGTGCTACATCAGAAAGAGAAGCAATCCGCATGGCTGCTGAAACTTTCCACGCTTTAAAATCTGTATTAAAAGCTAAAGGATACAACACTAACGTTGGTGACGAAGGTGGATTCGCTCCTTCATGTGTTCACGGAAACGAAGAACCATTAGAATTATTAGTTGAAGCTATGGAAAAAGCTGGATATGTTCCAGGTAAAGACATGAAAATCGCTATGGACGTTGCTTCAAGTGAATTCTATAACGAAGAAAAAGGTGTATATGAATTAGTTAAATCAGGAGAAGGAACTAAGACTTCTGATGAAATGATTGATATGTACGAAGGATGGTTAGAAAAATATCCAATTATCTCAATCGAAGACGGTTTAGCAGAAAGCGACTGGGATGGATGGAAACGTATGACTGACCGTTTAGGTAAAAAAGTACAATTAGTTGGTGACGACTTATTCGTAACTAACCCTGGAATCCTTTACGAAGGAATCGAAAAAGGAATTGCTAATGCAATCTTAATTAAAGTTAACCAAATCGGTACTTTAACAGAAACATTCGATGCTATCGAAATGGCTAAAAAACACGGATACACTTGCATCGTTTCTCACCGTTCAGGAGAAACTGAAGATTCAACAATCGCTGATATCGCTGTTGGATTAAATGCAGGACAAATCAAAACTGGATCATTATCTCGTACAGACCGTATTGCTAAATACAACCGTTTAATCCGTATCGAAGACGAATTAAATGAACGTGGTACAGCTAATATCGCTCAATACTTAGGAGATAAAACTTTCTACAACTTAGCTGATGTAGAATTCAAAAAATAAGAATTAATTTGAATTATTTTTAGGACTCTGAATAAGAGTCCTTTTTTATGTTATAATCGAATCATGATAAAGAACATAGTATTTGATTTAGGAAATGTCCTTGTACAATTTAATCCCAAAGCATTTTTAAATGAGATGATTCACGATGAATTGATTGAAAAACAATTGTATTCCTTTTATTTTGAAAGTAATCTATGGCAAATCTATGATCAAGGCATACTTACTAATGAACAAATGATACAAAAAGGAATACAAACATATCCTCAATACGAACAATGGATTCGAAAGTTAATGAATGAGTGGGTAGAATATGTAATCCCAATTCAAGAAAATTTAGAATACATTAATTCACTACAACAATATAATCAATACATTGTATCGGATATACCTGAATACAATTATTTATATTTGATGGAGAATTTTAATTTTTTGAAGACAAGAAAAGGAATCTATTCATTTCAAGAAAAAATTGTGAAACCAAATAAAAAAATGTTTACACAATTAGAAGAAAAATATAAAATAAATCCTCGAGAGAGTGTTTTTATCGATGATAAAATAGAAAACGTTCAAGCGGCTATGCAAGTAGGATTCTATGGAATTCATCTAAAACAACCTTTGAATTTGAAAAATGAACTGGAGGAATTTCTACATGAAATGTAAAGTTTCAAAAATATGTGGTGGATGTTCTTATTTAAATTTAAGTATGGAACAACAACTTAATAAGAAAAAAGAATATGTTCAAAGTTTAATTGAACAAAACCACTTAAAAATAAAAATAGATGACATATATCAAGCTCAATTAGATACACACTATCGTAATAAAGTAATCGTTGGATTTGCCAAAGATAAAGGTGTGATTTATTCAGGATTATATGCAGCTCATTCACATCGTGTTTGCCATAGTGAAAATTGTTTGATGCATCCAGATATCGTAAACGAAATCATTAATGAAATTACCAAGATGATGCAATCAATGAAAATCGAACTATACAATGAAAGAACAGGAACAGGATTATTACGCCATGTTTTAATTCGTTATGCCCATAAAACAGATGAAATCATGGTTGTTTTTGTTACGAGTCAAAAAATGTTCCCATCAAGACGTAATATGGTGAATGCTTTAACGAGTAAGTTCCCACAAATTAAGACAATTGTTCAAAATATAAATTCACGAAAGACAAGTATTGTTCTTCAAGATGAATCAATTGTTTTATATGGAGATGGATACATTACAGATGAATTATGTGGAATGAAAATTTCTTTTGGATATGATAGTTTCTATCAAATTCATTCGGATCAATGTGAATTTCTATATAATTTAGCGAAAACTAAATTACATTTAGAACCAAATGAAACAGTATTAGACACATATTGTGGAACAGGTACGATTGGCTTAACAATGGCAAGTTCTTGTAAAAAAGTAACAGGTGTAGAGAGAAATCCAGAAGCTGTTTATTTCGCAAAGAAAAATGCGAAACAAAATAAGGTGAACAACATTAATTTTGTGCAAATGGATTCAACTCAATACATGAAAGAAGCTCAAAAACATCATACTAAATATGATGCCATTATTTTAGATCCACCTCGTCAAGGAACAACAAAAGAATTTGTAGAAAGTGCATGTGCATTATCACCAAAGAAAATTCTATATATTTCATGTGATCCTAAAACATTAATGCGTGATCTACAACAATTCAGACGCTGTGGATACCTCGCAAATAAAGTGGATTTAGTAGATATGTTCCCTAGAACGGATCATATTGAAAGTGTAGTATTATTAACTAAAGCGAAACCAAAAACAATTCGAAAATAAAAATTAAGACTTATTTGGTGTTTTCACTAAATAAGTTTTTTTGTTGATAAAAATAAGAAATAATAGATAATAAAATTATGAAAAAGATTATATTAACACTCATGTGCCTGATTTTAATAAGTTGTACAAATGGTTCTTGTGACTTTCGAAATATTAGTTGGAAACGAGAAAGTGACTGTGATACGGAAACAATTGAATTCAGATTGGATGGGAGCTTCTCTTATTTTTGTGGATGTGGAAATCCAGTGAATGATTCGGATTTATGTGATTCATATACATATGATGAAAAAACAAATACAATTTATTTAAACTATGAACAAACAACGGAAGATTCGATACCCATTATTAAAATCATTTCTTGTACAGATAAAAAACTAAAACTAGATTTTAATGGTGAAATACGCACTTTTCATCGCTAAAAAATGATAATAGATTATTTTATGTTAAAATACATTAGAAAATTAATACACCAATGTTGATAAAAAACACCAATCGAAGCACA
>NZ_JBJEEX010000012.1:0-17588 GCF_051873495.1 Floccifex sp. | reverse complement strand
AAGAGGATATAACTCTTTTCAAGTGACAAATCACTTAACTGTTATATCCTCTTTTCTTTTATGATTAATGAACATTTCTTGGTATAATAAAAGCGTTAGGAAGTGAAAAAATGGCATATCAGGCGTTATATCGAAAATATAGACCAACTTGTTTTGAAGAAGTCGTTGGTCAACAATACATTGTACAAACATTAAAAAATGCAATTTATCAAAATAGAATTGCACACGCGTATTTATTTTGTGGTCCACGTGGTACCGGAAAAACAACTATCGCTAAGATTTTTGCGAAGATGTTAAATTGTACAGATGAACAACATAAACCATGTGGTGATTGTGAAAACTGTAAAATGGTATTAAATGGATCTCATCCTGATATCATTGAAATTGATGCTGCTAGTAATAACGGCGTTGATGAAGTCAGAAACCTTATTGATAAAGTTAAATACGCCCCTTTATTAGGAAAATATAAAGTCTATATCATTGATGAAGTTCACATGATGACTCAGAGTGCATTTAATGCATTATTAAAAACAATTGAAGAGCCACCTGAACATGTAATCTTTATATTCGCAACAACTGAACCTAATAAAGTAATTCCAACTATTATTTCAAGATGTCAAAGATATGATTTCTCTAGTGTATCTCAAAATGATATTGAAAAAAGATTAAAAGTTGTATGTAAACAAGAACAAATTGAAATTGAAGATGAAGCTATTTCATTGATTGCGAAACTAGCAAATGGAGGAATGCGTGATTCCCTTTCTATATTAGATCAATGTATTGCGTATTCAATCACAAACATTAAAGCTGATGATGTTCGTAAAATCTATGGAGTATTGAATGTAGAAGATATTGGGGTTTTATATCGATATTTAGTAGAAGGAAAAGTAGATGATTTATTGAATACTCTTTCTAGATATGCTTCAATGGGGATTGATCTACAAATATTTATGAAAGACTTTATTTCTTTAATGAAAGAAAGTGTCATCTTAGATTATTCTTCAAACAGTACATTGGTATCGGATTCTCATAAAGAAGTAATTAATCAATATATGAATAATTCTTCAGTTTCATATAATTTAAATGTTTTAAACCACTTAATGGATACGTATTCTAAATTTGTATATGCTTCCAATATTCTGGATTATATTGCAACTTGTCTATTAACAATCATCTCTGAATCGAATAATGTAAGTGTTCAGAACAAGGATGTGAATGTTCAGAAACCTGTTTTAGAATCATATGATACTAAAAAAGAGGTATCTGAAATTAAAAAAGATGTTCAGATTGAAGAAGAAGTAGTTGAAACCGCAACTGAAATAGAATATGAATCGGATGATGTAGAAAACGTTTCACGTGAAACATTCGTAGAAGAACCTATTAAAGAATCAAATATCATCCTGAATGATGAATACATCATTCAATTGTTAGTTGGGGCTAACAAACAAGAAAAGATGAAAGATATGCCTAAGATTAATAATATGGATCAGTATTATTTTAGTTTAGACTATGGAAAATATGCCAATAGTCTAAAAAATATGAAATTAATGGCATCATCAGAAAATTATTGGATTGTAGTATTGAATTCAGATTTGGCTGTAAAGAATGTGAATGACATTCAGAATAACGAAGGATATGAAAAATTTCTGAATGAGTTATTAGGCACTCCTAAAAAAATATTCGCAATTAATACTGAACAAATGAATAATTCACTTGTATTATTTAAAAAACTTCAAATGAATAACGCGTTACCAGTCCCAGCTATTGTGAAAGCTAAACAAAACGATATTCATATGAATACCAATAAGACAGAGGATGATTTATTAAAGGTATTCCCTAATTTAGAATTAATAGATGATTAGAAAGGATAAAAAATGTATCCAAAGAAATTTCAAAGATTAATTGATGCATACGCAAAACTTCCAGGTGTTGGAAAGAAAACAGCTGAACGGTATGCTTATACGACATTAAATTGGGATGAAGAAACAATGGATGAATTTATATCTTCTCTAACAGATATAAAAGAAGGTATAAATCGATGTGAAATATGTGGAAATCTTTCAGATGGCGAAAAATGTGAAATATGTATGAATTCACATCGAAATCATAAATTGATTTGTGTTGTTCAGAGTCCTAAAAATATCGATTCAATTGAGTCAATGCAAGAATATAATGGTGTATATCATGTGTTGAATGGAACAATCAATGCTTCAAAAGGAATTTTACCAGAACAATTAAATATTGATAAATTATTAAAACGTGTGAATGAAGAAACGGAAGAAGTTATCTTAGCATTAGATCCAACCGTTGATGGAGAAACTACTTCCATGTATTTATCGAAGTTATTAAATGGTAAATGTAAAGTGACAAAACTGGCCAATGGTATACCAATCGGATCACACTTAGACTACGCAGATCCATTAACTTTGTTAAAGGCGTTTCAAAAACGTTCAGATAGTTAATTTCACGTGATATCTCATATGATAGGATATATTTTCATATACAGGAATATATCCTATTTTTTTATTCCGATGATTTTACTATGATTGCTCAGATTGATGAAAAAGAAACATTATAATATATTGTTTGCTTCACATTTTATTCATATTTACTAATATTTGTTCATATGAATCAATTAATAACTCGAAATACTTTCATATGGTCCTTCATAAACAACACATGGAGTATTATAAATACATAATATAAATAATATGATTATATTATGTCATTCATATACTAGATCACATATAAATTCATATATAATCATATAAAATTTCACATGGAGGTATAAAAATCTGATAAACTTTCTGATTGTGGAAATTTACACAAAAATTAATATTTCTTATTCATATGACTGCTCACATATAATATCCAATCTATAATTCAAAAATTGGAAAATATCTGAATAAATATATATAAATCATATATTTGAATTATATTGAATTTTAATTCATATGAAAATAAAATACAGATGTGAAATGTGCATGTGAATTTCTAAAATATTTCATATGAATGAAAAAATAAGAAAAGGAAAATCATAATGAAAACCATATGAAATGAAAAAGAAGAAATCAAATGATTTTATTGAGGAACAAAAATAATTTTGTTATAATTCAAAAAATAGGATATTCATGCGAAAGAGGTGCTGAAAATGGAAGAGAATAAAACAATAGATGTTTATTATGATATGGATATCGCACAGATTTGTCAGCAATTTAATAAGTCAAGAAACACAGTTGATAAAGCCGTCGCAAAGTTAATAAAAGATTATCCAGATAAAGATTGGAAATACAAAAACCCTGAAACAAAGCGTATTACCATTAAAGCAGAAGGAGTAGAAAAATTATCAACTTATTTCCGTAAAGAAAAGAACGAAATTTCAACTGTTGAGATGGAATTAAGATATGAAAATGAGAAATTAAAGGCTGTTATTGAAGAAAAAGAAAAAGCACAACAATTAATGGATCAGTTATATCAGGAAAAATTAAAGTTGGAACTAGAAAAGTCAAAACAAACGTTCTTAATCGAACAACAAAGTAAAGATGAAACAATTGAAAAGTTAGAAACTGAAAATTCTAAATTATTGGATGAAAACAAAGCACTTCAGGAAAAGATTGATGATGCGGATTCAATTAAAGATGAATTAGAAGAGTATAAAAAAAGGGAAGAGGAATATAATTCCAAGTCCTTCTTTTATCGTTTATTACATAAAATATAATCATTGGCCCTGGCTATCTTGCTTGGGCAATTTTTTTTATATTTTATGCCAATTTTGCTTAAAATCTCATTAAAAATAGGAATTCCATCATGATCTTTCGTATATTCATATTCTATTTCATAATCAATCACATCACCAAACCAATTTTCATCGGCACATAATTCTGCATTTTCTAGTCTACAAATTTGTCTTTTTGTTTTAGTTGATAATGTTTGGACAAGTGGTTCCGTTAAATTTAATTTTGAAATCCATTCAAGAACTTCTTCATCTTTTATGTCAGTGATAGAATCTGTATCGATTTCTTTTTCGTATTCATAATGAGTGACTTCATCTTTTTTTGTTTTTAAAGTAAATATTTTTTTATCACCTATGATACGAATACGCATAGCAGCTCCTTGTGATTTAACTTGATTAGAAGGAGTATCGTAATAATAATTTTCTTGTATCCATGGATTTGAAAAATCATATGATTTTACGATAATTTCATATTGATTTTTTGTGACTAAGCATTTTAATTCTCTTTCCATTTGATTAAACATATAATAATTCCTCCGTTTTATGATACAATAAAACTTATAAAAAGGAAGGTCAACATGAAATTCGCTATTATTGATCGTACAGACTATAATTCTATCCAACAAAGAAATGAAATTAAGAAACAATTAATGGAACATGGTTTAGAATACGATGAAAAGTATCCTGACTTGGTTATATGTGTTGGTGGAGATGGGACTTTTTTAAGAGCTATTCATCAATACATTGATATTTTAGATACGACGATGTTTGTTGGAATTCATACTGGAACATTAGGATTTTTAACAGATTTTACCCAAAGAGAAATCAATGAACTTATTCATTTAATTGTTCATACCACTCCTGTTATTGAAAATCGTCCTATGTTGAAAATTGAATTCAAAGACAAAGAAGAAGTTTGTTACGCGTTAAATGAAGTGCGTATTTCAAGTATGGATAGAACATTAAAATTAGATATCTATATTGATGATGAATTTTTTGAACAAACATCTGGTTCAGGAATCTGTGTGAGTACCCAAGTAGGATCGAGTGCTTTAAATAGAGCACTAAATGGAGCTGTTGTGGATCCTGGTTTAGATGTGCTACAACTATGTGAAATTATGCCGGTTGTGAATAAAAATCATCATTCTCTTCAAAATCCTTATATTATGAAAGAGACTCGTAAATTAACAATCAAAGGTGAATTTTTACACTATGCCAACATTAATTACGACCATTTAAGTGCGAATTTAGAAGATGTGAATGAAATATTGATTTCATCAAGTACAAAAAAAGTACGATTCGCTCGATATCGTACTTATTCTTATTTGAAAAGATTAAAGAACTTATACTAACGAGATTTCTTAAGTCTCGTTTTTCTTTTTCCTAAATAGAAAGTTCTTTTGGAAACAGGAGATAAATTCATCACAAATGAGAAGGCAATGAAATAAGATAAAGTACTACTTCCTCCATATGAAATTAAAGGAAGAGTAATACCTGTAATTGGCATTAAACCAACAATCATACCAATATTTTGTAGTTGTTGATAAATCAACATACCAATAACACCAATCACAATTAATCGATCTTTTTGATTTACTGTGTTATAGGCGATCTTACATAAATATAAATCTAATACTAGACAAACAACGACAATAAATAAAGTTCCAAGAAATCCAAAACACTGCCCAAAAGCCGCAAAGATAAAGTCAGTTTGTGCTTCGGGAATCGATATAATATTTGCCTGTGATCCAAATCCTAAAAAACCAGCAGATCCCAATGATAGAAGGGCAGTATACAACTGATTGGAACTACCTAAAATATTACTTTCTGGATCTAACCATGCATCGATTCTTTGAACACGATAATTTGATATTAAAGAAACTAATAAATCTCTTTGATTGTAGTAAATGAATAAAAAGAGGGCAACGACAATTCCTAGAGCTACAAAAATAGAAACAATGTATCCTTTACGAATTCCACTACACATCAACATAATTAAAATTGTGAAACAAATGATAATACATAAACCAGTATCGGGTTGTAATAGAATTAAAATTAATGGTGGTAATAAAACCTTAGCAATTTCAATAATTAATCCTAAGTCTTCTTTATAACTTGGCTCAGGATATTGTTCATTGTGCTTGGCAATGATTTGAGCAACCATGACAATCAGAACAATTTTAATAAATTCACTTGGCTGAAAACTCGCTCCTGGAATGGAAATCCAACTGACAGCTCCATTAATCATTGGAGCAAAAGGAAGATTTATCCGAGCTCCCGTTAAAGAAATCACAATTCTTGATAGCAACAAATAAACTAAGCATCCAATTAATATATAATAAGCTTTTTTTATATATTTAAAGATAAAGTCATTGGAAAAGGAACAAAGAAAGGACATCAAAATAAAACTAATCACATACCACATCATTTGTTTTATTAAATAAGATGTTCCAGATCCTGTCTTAATTAAGTTAAAGGCATTGTATATCGCAAAAAAACTCGTACAAGCTAGAATTAATAAAATGGCAATAAAGCCAATATCAATTTTATATATTTTATTTTTATAAATAATCGTTTGTTTCAAAATCAGCACCTCTTAGTTTTTAATAGTATAACACAATAAAAAAATAATTAAAAAAAATGATATAATACAAATATTGGAGGCAAATTATGAAAGAAAAAAAACTATCTCCTATGATGGAACAATACATTCAAGTCAAAGAACAAAACAAAGATAAAATTCTTTTTTATCGTGTCGGTGATTTCTATGAAATGTTTTTTGATGATGCCAAATTAGCAAGCCAAGAACTGGACTTAGTTTTAACGGGAAAAAGTGCAGGCCTAGATGAAAAAATTCCTATGTGTGGAATTCCATATCATGCTTGTAATTCATATATACAAAGATTAATAAAAAAAGGATATAAAGTTGCGATTTGTGAACAATTAACAGACCCAGCAACATCAAAAGGATTAGTTGAAAGAGGAATCATTAAAGTTATTACACCAGGAACTTATATGGATTCTACTGTCGATGGAAAAGAAAGCAATTATATGGCTTCAATTTCAATTTCAAGTTGGAATATCTGTATTCTTTATTGTGAATTAAGTACAGGAGAATTGAAATACCAATTGATTGAACGCTCATTGGTTGCTTTACAAAAAGCATTGATGGCCATGGAAACAAGTGAAATTGTTGTCCCACTAACAATTGATAAACGATGGATGACAGCACTAGAAGAAATGGATAATTTGACGATTTCTACGCAAAAAAAGACAAACCTTGATCAAGAAGACTATAAATTATTAAAAGAAAATGATCCGGAAATTGTTCAACAAGCCCTAGCCCAATTAATGGCTTATTTAAGTGAAACTCAAAAACAACACATCGATCATTTTATGCCAGTTTTATCTATGGATGAACAAAGTACATTGGTATTAGACTATGAAACAAAAAATCATTTAGACTTAGTCACATGTCATTCATCAAGCACAAAAGCAGAAAGTTTATGGAGTTTTATGGACCATTGTCAAAGTGCTATGGGATCGCGTTTATTGAAACAATGGATTGAAATGCCTTTAATCAATGCCAAAAAAATTGAACAAAGACAAAGAGCTATAATGACACTTAAAAATAACTTCATGTTAAGAGAAAACTTAAAAGAACATTTAGCCTATGTCTATGACATGGAACGATTGGCAAGTCGTATGGCATATGGAAATGCAAGTCCTAGAGATGTACTTCAATTAGTAACGACTCTGGAACATGCCAAGCCAATTTTAGAATTAGCTCAACAAATTGAATCGTATCCAGAATTTAAAGAAACACCGGATTGCCATAGTTTATATTTAGAAATAGGAAATGCGATTGTTGAAAATCCACCTCTAACTTTAAAAGAAGGCGGAGTATTTAAAGATGGATATAACGATGAATTAGATGAACTAAGAAAAATATCAAATCAAGGAAAAGACTATATCCTTGAAATTGAAAATAAAGAACGCGAAAGAACGGGAATTAAATCTTTAAAAATAGGATATAATCGTGTTTTTGGATATTATATTGAAGTACGTAATGGATATTTATCTCAAATTAAAGAAGAATTCGGATACTATCCGAAACAAACATTAGCCAATGCGACAAGATACATCACAAGTGAATTAAAAGAAAAAGAAGAACAAATTGTGAATGCCCAAGAATCTAAAAATAAATTAGAACAAGAACTATTCACTAAATTACTTCTTCGCATTAAAGAAGAATTATTTGATTTACACACATGTGCTAAACAACTCGCAACCATAGATGTTTTAGTATCATTAACGGATTTAGCCATTGATCACGGATATGTTTGTCCTAGTTTTCATCCAGAAATGAGTGTGAAAGTCATTGAAGGAAAACATCCGATTTTAGATGATCGCATGAAAAAGAAAAAATATGTATCCAATAATTGGATTATGGACGAAAACAATGCCATTGAATTAATTACTGGACCTAATATGGGTGGTAAATCAACGTATATGCGACAAAACGCATTAATTGTCATTATGGCTCAAATGGGAAGCTTTGTTCCAGCAAAATCATGTGAACTTCCTATTTTTGATCGTATTTTTACTCGTATAGGTGCTAGTGATGACATTTTAACAGGTAAATCAACGTTCATGGTGGAAATGATGGAAGCCAATGTAGCGCTTCGATACGCAACGAAACATTCTTTAATTTTATTTGATGAAATAGGAAGAGGAACGGCAACATATGATGGAATGGCATTGGCTCAGGCAATGCTAGAATACATTGAAGAAGTCATTCAAGCCAAAACATTATTTTCAACACATTATCATGAACTAACCGAAATGGAAAAAACACATCCAAGAGTTAAAAATATTCACGTGGATGTGAAAGAGAAAAAAGGTGAAATTGAATTTAGATATCGTTTAGTTGAAGGAAAAGCCGATAAATCTTATGGAATTCATGTTGCCAAGTTAGCTCATCTTCCATCGGTTGTTTTAGAAAGAGCAACGCAGTTATTAAAAAACTACGAAAACAGTGATAATGTTTCTTCTTATCAACCAAGTTTATTTGTTATGGATCCGGTTCAACCTGAACAATCCAAACTAATGGACAGACTCCATGATTTAGATGTCGATGCCCTTAGTCCAAGAGAAGCCTTGGAATGTTTATATGAATTAAAACAACTGGCCGATGAAATAGAATAGAAAAGAGGAATACTGTGTCAAAAATACATGTATTATCAGAGCATTTGACCAATATGATTGCTGCTGGAGAAGTTGTCGAAAGACCAGCGGGAATTGTCAAAGAATGCGTTGAAAATAGTATAGATGCCCAAGCTACTACCATTGAAATCGAAGCCTTTCAAGGAGGAATCGAAAGATTAGTCATTATTGATGATGGATGTGGAATGGATCACGAAGATGCACAAATGGCATTTATGCGCCATGCCACAAGTAAAATGCACTCAGAAGAAGAATTATTTAATATCGGAACAATGGGATTTAGAGGTGAGGCCATTCCTAGTATTGCTGCGGTCAGTCAAGTAGAACTACAAACCAATGATGGAAATCAAGGAAGTTTAATTCGCTATAGCTATGGACAAAAAACGTGTGATGAAATCTGTGATTGTCCTAAAGGAACTAAATTTGAAATTGAAGGATTATTTTTAAAGACACCGGCCCGGTTTAAACACTTAAAAAGTGCAGCTTATGAATTCAGTGTTATCGCAGATTTAATTAATAAAATGGCACTAGCTCATCCTGAAATTCGTTTTGTATTATCACATGATGGTAGGGTTGTTTTTCAAACAAGTGGAAATGGAAACATTCAAGAAATTATTTATCAAATGTATGGAAAAGAAGTAGCGAATAATGCCATTGCTTTTGATAATAGTGACGATGATTTTCACATTAGTGGATATATAATTCAACCCAAAATCAATCGAGCAACTAAATATTTCATGTTTATTTCTTTAAATACACGATGTATTCGTTCTACTCACATTCAAAATGCGATTTTAGATGCCTATAGTGAATATTTACCCAATAATCGTTTTCCAATTGTAGTATTAAACATTGAAATGGATACCCAATTAGTTGATGTCAATGTCCATCCCAATAAATGGGAAGTTCGTTTATCAAAACAAAATCAGTGTTTATCTTTAATTCGAAATACTTTAAAACAAACTTTAAAACAATCTTTACAAACTGTAGAAAAAGTAAGTAAACCTAAAATTGAAAAACAAATTGTTCAAGAAGAAATTCCTTTTTCATATGAACAAGAAGAAACAAAACCAGTATATGATAATCCGGTTATATATAATGAACAACCAAGTGTAATAAATGAACAATTATTTGGCTTTGATGACTATACAAAAGTAGAAGAAGAAAAACCACAACAAGAAGAAATAATTGAAAAACCAAAAGGAGATGATTTCTTCTATCATCTTGAAGTATTAGCACAATTTCATGATTCCTATATTTTATGTTCCAATGAACAAGGACTCGTGATTATTGATCAACATGCTGCTCAGGAACGATATCACTATGAACAAATTAAAAAATCATTGGATAAACCATGTACGCAAACGCAACCACTTATGGTACCAATTCAAATTAATGTACCTTGTAGTGTATTGAGTCGTATACCAACTATCAATGAACAAACCAATTATTTTGGGATTCACTTTGAACCATTTGGAAGTGATCAAGTCATTGTTCGTGAAATTCCCATTTGGTTTCAAGACGTACATGAAGATGAATTTTTTCAAGATTTAATTGATTTCTTTATGGAACATGAAAAAGTAGATTTATTAACGCTTCGAAAACATGTCTTGGCAACCATGGCATGTCATAGTTCAATTCGTTTTCATCGTCATTTAACGATGGATGAAATGAAAAAAGTAATTCTAGATCTTCAAAAATGTGAACAACCATATCATTGTCCACATGGAAGACCTACGGTTATCACAATCACAAATCAAGAATTAATAAAGGAGTTTGAACGTGGATAAGAAAATTATTGCGATTGTTGGGCCAACCGGTATTGGCAAAACAAGTTTATCAATCGCGTTAGCGAAAGCATTTGATGGTGAAGTTATTTCATGTGATAGTATGCAAGTGTATCGTAAAATGGATATTGGTACAGCCAAGGTTACTAAACAAGAAATGGAAAATATTCCTCATCATTTAATTGATATTCAAGACTATGATGAACCATATAATGTAATGATTTTTCAACAGTTGTGTCGACAAGCTATTGAAGATATTCAATCGCGCAATAAACAAGTTATTTTATGTGGGGGAACGGGTTTATATTTAAAAGCGGCTTTATATGATTATACGTTTGAAGAAGAACAAGTCGATGAAGAATATAATCAATATCTTCATACATTAAGTAATGAACAATTATATGAAATGTTGAAAGAAGTAGATGAAAAAGCCTTAGATAAAATTCATATCAATAATAAAAAAAGAATGATTCGTGCTTTAATGATGGCGCATATGGGAAAAACGAAAAGTGAACGTGAGGATTCGCAACAACATGTTCCATTATATGACGTTCATTTTATTGGATTGGATATGGATCGTGAACTATTACATCAAAGAATTGATGCTCGCGTTGATTTAATGTTTGAACAAGGATTGGTACAAGAAGTTACTTCTTTATTCACAAATCCAAATACTTGGGAATATACAAGTTTTCAAGGAATAGGGTATAAAGAATTTAAGGATTATTTTTTAAATCATGAGGATTTAGATATCATCAAAGAAAGAATCAAAACACATTCTCGTCAATATGCGAAAAGACAATATACTTGGTTTAAAAATCAGATGCCAGTGACTTGGTATCAAGCAGGGAAAACCCAAGAAATTATTGAAGATATAAGAGGCTTATTATGAAATATGTATTTATAATTAATCCGAATTCAAGTAAAGATGGATTGTATACTTTAATGGATCAAATCAAAACGCATTTTAAGGGATGTGATGTCATTATTGAAAAGACACAGTCAAGTGAACATGCCACTCACATTGCTAGAAAGTACGCATTTAAAACAGAAGAAGAAATTCTTATGTTTGCGTGTGGAGGAGATGGAACTCTTCATGAAATCGTGAATGGGATTGCGGGGTGTAAACATATTACCTTGGCAATTGTTCCCATTGGAACAGGAAATGATTTTGTGAAATATTTTGATCATTTAAAGAAAGAAGATTTTTTAGATTTTAGTTTATTAAAAAATGGGGACATTATTAATTGTGATTTATTAAAAGTAAACGGAGAATATGCCATCAACACCGTTTCCTTTGGTTTTGATGTGAACGTGGCTCGTTATGTGAATAAATATCGTAAGACATTACCGGTAAGAGGGATTATTCCATATTATATGGGAATGTTGGCTAGTTTAAAAAATCCGATTTCATCTGAATTTCATATTCAAATTGATGATAAAAAAATCCAACAAGAATTATTTTCGTTTGTTGTGATTACCAATGCTCGTTACTATGGAGGTGGTTATAAACCATGTCCAGGGGCATTAATAAATGATGGTATTTTAGATATTTGTTTAATCAATGATATAAAAAGAACGGAAATTTTAAAACTTGCCAAGGTATATCAAAAAGGCGAACATTTATCTTTACCAGAATTGGCCTATATCACAAAAGGACATATTGTATCACTTCATACCAATAATGAAGGAATTTATGGTAATCTAGATGGTGAGATTCGTTTATTAAAGAATCCCACAATAGAAGTGGAACAAGGAATGATTCGTTTATTGATTCCACGTAAAGGTTAAAAGGAGAAGAAATGGACACCGAGTTAGAACTACAAATTATCGTTTTAATTATTTTATTATTTTTATCTTCATTTTTTTCAAGTGCAGAAACATCTTTAGTTTCTGTTAATAAAATTAAGATTCGCTCTGAAGCAGAAAAAGGAAATAAAAGAGCTCATACATTGTTAAAAGTATATGAAAAAGAAGATAAAATGTTGAGCGCTATTTTAATCGGAAATAATTTAGTTAATACATATGCAGCTAGTATTGCCACAAGTATTGCCTATGTGTTTGGTGGAGCAGCAGTAGGTGTTGCGACATTTATCATTACGTTATTTATTTTGATTTTTGGAGAAATCACACCAAAAACACTGGCTACGAAAAACGCTGAAAAAATGGCTTTAATGTATGCTCCTATCATTTTATTTTTAATGCGTATTTTAACTCCATTCATATTTGTGATTAATGCCGTAAGTAATGTTGTATTGAAATTATTAGGTATAAATGATAAAGATAACAATCCATCGATGACAGAAACAGAATTAAGAACAATGATGGATGTATCTCATGAAGAAGGCGTAATTGAAGAAGAAGAAAAAAATATGATCAATAATGTATTTGATTTTGGAGACGCCAAGGCAAGAGATGTTATGGTTCCTAGAGTTCATGTTGTTATGGCCGATATCAATAGTACATATAAAGACTTATTGGAAATCTTTAAAGAAGAACGCTTTACTAGAATTCCAATTTATAAAGATTCTATGGATAACATCATTGGTCTAGTGAATATGAAAGACTTATTGTTGTACGATAACTTAGATCAATTTGATATTAATAAAGTCTTACGTAAACCTTATTTCACATATGAAACAAAGAAAATTTCGGAATTGTTAGTGGAAATGAAAGAATCAACTTTCAACTTAGCTATAGTTGTTGATGAATATGGTGAATTAGCTGGAATCATTACGTTAGAAGATATCATTGAAGAAATTGTTGGAGATGTTCATGATGAATACGATGAAGAAGAACAAGAAAATATCAAGAAAATCAATGATACAATTTATGATGTAAAAGGTTATATTAACTTACATGATTTAAACGATGCATTAGATTTAGACTTAGATAGTGAAGACTTTGATTCCATTGGTGGTTTAGTTATCGATGCCTTGGGTCGTTTCCCACAACAATATGATACAGTAACACTTGAAAATGGTATAAAAATCAAAGTTGTAAGCTTAGATAAAAATCGTATTGAAGAGGTTCGTTTGTATTTGCCTACACCACAAGAGGAAGAACAAAATTAAATATTTTCACAAGGTACTATGAATTAATGGTACCTTCTTTTTTTATTACATGAAATAATTCAATTTTTTATTGACTTTGAATATCAAATTATTATATTTTAAGAGTTGTTTTTTTTAGTAACGTTAAAATTAATTAATAAATCAAGAGAAGGAGAGATATATGAACCACGATATTCCAAAGCAAAATCATCAATACAAAATAAAATTGTTTCTCATTATAATGGTTGTAATCGCAACAATCTACAATGTGATTTTACCAGCGATTACAATGGAAAAACAATGTGACATGGAAGAACATACACATACAGATAGTTGTTATCGTCAAGCAAGCATAATAACACAAAAACAAGGAATATGTACTCTTGATAGTTTAAATCTTCATCAACACACAGAAGATTGTTTTGATGAACAAGGAAAAATAAAATGTGGTTATGCCGATTTTATTATCCATGAACACAATGAAGGTTGTTACGATGAACAAGGAAATTTATGGTGTCCGATACCAGAAAAAACATTAGAAGAAATGAATGCAGAAAATGAAGATGAACCAGTAACAATTCATAGTCATGATGAAAGTTGTTTTGATGAAAATAATAATTTAATTTGTGACAAAATGCAGCTAGAACAACATGAACACAATGAAAATTGTTTTGAAGAAGTAGAAATCGGTGTAGATGAAAAAGAATTGATTTGCACTAAAGAAGAACATATTCATACAGAACAATGTAATTTAAATGATAATTCAGAAAATGATATGGCAACAACATTAAGTACTTCACTTGATAATCGTCTTGATTTTACTAGTTGTATTAAAAACGTAACTTATGAAAATCCTCATTATAATCCCGAAACAGATCAAGTCGAAGTGTCTTTTGATTTAAAATTTAAAATCACAAAAGATATGATATACCCTGAATCAGGGCAAGAAAACTTAAGTTATATTTATTCTTTACCAGAAGAAATTGTGATACCAGATACAATGTTAAATAAAACATATACAGGTCGTGATGCCAATGGAGTAGAAGGATTTACTTATTTCTTTGTGAAAAACGAAGATGGAACATATAGTGTAGGAATTGATTTTATTCAAAGTTATGTACAAGGAAAAGATAACTTTGAAGGATTTATTAGCTATAGTGCGCATGTGAATCATAAAGAAGACGAGGACACAGAATATGAATTTAAATTCACAGATAGTGTAACAGTTACGATTAAAGCTGAAGAAATACAACACCCAGATAATGAATCTATGCACTATGATATTAAAGTTGATAAATCAAATTCTAGTTATAACTATAAAGAAAATAAAATCACTTATAAAATTGTTGTTGATTCTAAAAAAGGAACACCTGATCCTATTAATTTGAAAGATATTTTAAATACTAATGGATTAGACGTGGAATCCGTAAAACTTGTGAATGTTGTAAAAGAAGATCGTGTAGATGATTGGAATTTAGATTGGCAATCAAAAACGGAAATAAAAGATTGTTCTTTGAATTATAATCAAGATAATAAAGAAATCACCATGGCTCTTCCTGGATTAGAACCAGGAATTCATGATAAAGGACAGCGTTATACTATTACATATGATGTTTATTTTAAAGAACCGGCAACAGGTAATTCATATGAAGTAAGTAATAAAGTTTCGGTTACGGGTACTGAAAAAGGTGAAACCATTATTGATAGTGATGAAACAAAAACAACTGTGACAAAAGATTTAGATTTAATGAAATCTGGTTCTTATGACAAAGAAAAGAACGAAATTATTTGGACAATCAAAGTCAATCAACATAAAAATAACTTAGCAAACTCTATCTTATCGGATGATATGTTTGCTTCGATTAATAAAGAAAAAGTTTCTATTTCTCCAAGTGAAGGAATCACATGGAATGGGAATCAACTTAAGTTTACTGGTATTAATGGAACGGATGTGAATACGAATAGTTATACTATTACCTATAAAACAAATGTTCCCGATAATTTAGAATATGTGAACGGAGTGGCAACAGTTGATAATACAGCTACTGTTACTCCGCCAAGTGGAAATGAAGAAACATCAGATGCAGAAGTGACAATTGATAAAAAAATTGATATTCAAAAAGATGGTTCATATGATAAATCAAAAGATAAAATACAATGGTCTATCACAATTAATGAAAATAAAAGTGATTTAAACAATGCCGTATTAACCGATACAATGTTTAATCAAATAAAGACAAGTGATATAAAAATTGAACCAAGTACAGGATTCACAGTTATTACTGATGAAAATGGGAATATTAAACGTATTGTATTTAATGAAGATGCTCAAAATAACACTTATGTCATTACGTATGAAACTGATGTACCTGAAACACAAGAAAGTGTAACAGTCACAAATAGTTCTACCATTACACCAGCAAATCCTAATCTACCGCCTAAAACAGATGAAGAAACAGTTGTTGTGGATAAAACAGTAGATGTGAATAAAGTAGGAAAATATGATAAAAAATCAGATTTAATTACTTGGACGATTACTATAAATCAAAATAAAAATGATATTACGGGTAAATTCTTAAGTGATGAAATGTTTTCTCAAATTGATAAATCAAATATTAAAATTGAACCCAATACTGGTTATGTTTGGACGGGAGATAATTTAACTTTCACATCAATTGATGGAAAACCAAATGAACAAACATATACCATTATTTATAAAACACCATCAAATATTAATGTGAATGAAAGTGGTGTTGTATCGAATAAATATGGATTAGATAATAAAAAATCAGAAGCTACAGTATCTGTAGATCGTTCGTTACATTTTAATAAAAGTGGATCTTATGATTCATCGAATCAGTGTATTGAATGGACCATTGACTTAAGTAAACAAAATCAAAATATTTTTAACTATGTTCTAACGGATACAATGTTTGATAAAATCATGGATGGTAGTTTAAAAGTCATGATGGATGGAAATACGGTGAATGAAGAAACTGGAATGTATCAAATTTGTAAAGAAAACAATCAAATTACCCAAATTTTATTTAAAGGGGAAAACAGTATCAATACCCATCACTATACAATTAAATATAAAACACCTGTAACTTCACAATGGAATGAAACCACAGTTAAAAACCATGCCGAAATTGATCCACCAGGAGATGTTCCCAATATTCCAACTGATTCAGAAGTAAAAGTACCAGCACAGGGAAGTGTAGTAAAAAAGGTCGAAAGTGGAAAATTAGCTGAAGACAATAAATTAGAAATTCAATGGTTAATGGAAGTAAAGGTTCCTAAAGGAGGTCTTCCTTCTGGAACAGTTATTACGGATACATTAAAAGATGGTCAATGGATGACAATGACTCAAATTCAAGAATGGGGTTCAATGATTAATGCTAATGATGAAGATGGAAAACCAATTCAAGGAACAAATTATTGGTGGCCTCCGGGTAAAACTTATAACATTTCTTTTTTTAGTGATGATGGTTTAACTTATACCTATGATGATATTGTTCACAACAATAACGATGCTTATACAAAACATTTTGTGAGCTACAAGATTGAATTTATTCAATAGCTTTCTAGTAGTGTATACGAAGGCAAAACACTTTGGATTAAATATAAAAGCTATGCCGATGTAAGTAATGTAGAAGATACTAAAAATTATAGTAATACAGCATCCATTATGCCTCCAGGAGATATCATCAAAGAAAGTACAGCTACCTATGAATATAAAAAAGCTAACTATATAAAAATCAATAGAATTTATGAAAAAGTTTGAAAATA
>NZ_JBJEEX010000011.1:0-62010 GCF_051873495.1 Floccifex sp. | reverse complement strand
AAAGAGGATATAACTCTTTTCAAGTGACAAATCACTTAACTGTTATATCCTCTTTACTGTTTTTATAGATCTTTTCCAGTTAATAACTTATAAACTTCAAGATATTTATTAATTGTCTTTTGTTCAATATCTTCTGGTAAAGTCCAGTTCGCATCTTTATTGGCTTTTAACCAATCACGAGCAATTTGTTTATCAAAAGAAGGTTGAGAGTGACCAGGTTGATATCCTTCCAATGGCCAGAAACGAGATGAATCAGGTGTCAACATTTCATCCGCTAAGACGATATTTCCATTTTCATCTAATCCAAATTCGAATTTAGTATCCGCAATAATAATGCCTTTACTTAACGCATAGTCAGCACATTTTTTATAAAGAGCGATTGTTAAGTCTCTAATTTGTGTCGCATATTGTTCACCTTTACCAGGGAAACATTTTTCTAAATGAGCAATACTTTGTTCAAAGCTAATGTTTTCATCATGGTCACCGATTTCAGCTTTTGTGCTAGGTGTATAAATTGGTTCTGGTAATTTATCAGATTCTTTTAATCCTTCAGGTAATTGAATACCACATACCGTTCCATCTTTTTGGTAGCTAGCCCATCCTGAACCTGTGATATATCCACGAACAATACATTCAACTGGAATCATTTCTAGTTTTTTACACATCATTGAATTTCCATCGAATTTTTCTTGTTGGAAAAAAGATGGCATGTCTTTTACATCGGTACTGATCATGTGATTGGCTACAATATCACTTGTGTAATCAAACCAGAATTTAGACATTTGAGTTAAAACAGTTCCTTTTTTGGCAATGACATTGTTTAAAATGACATCAAAACAACTAATACGATCAGTAGCGACCATAATTAAGCTGTCGCCGTTATCGTAAATTTCACGTACTTTTCCTTCTTTGATTGGCTTCATTTCGAATTCCTCCTAATTAATGCCTCTATTATATAAGATAAATTGAAAAATGTTAGCTAAAAAGTGTAAAATAATAAAGAATGTGAGGAAATTTATGACAAAAGAAGAACTAGAAGCTACTTCTTTGGTAGAACTTAGAATAAAAGCAAAAGAAAAAGGAATTAAAAACGTATCAACTTTTCGTAAAGCTGAATTAATTGATTTATTAATGAATATGGAAGTCAAAGAACAAAAACCAGAAGAAAAAATGGCCTATGGGATTTTGGAAGTTATGGACGGATATGGATTTATTCGCTGTGACAATTATTTGACAGGAGAAGACGATGTCTATGTATCGGCTAGTCAAATTCGACGGTTTCGCTTAAAAACAGGAGATATGTTGATGGGAAAAATGCGCGAAAAAAGCGCAACAGAAAAATACGGAGCGCTATTACGTATTACATCTGTTAATGGTGTAGACCCTGAACAAGCAAAATTAAGAAGAGCCTTTGAAGATTTAACACCTATTTTTCCAAACGAAAGAATTCACTTAGATACAAGTCCAAAGATTTCAATGCGCATTGTGGATTTATTATCACCGATTGGAAAAGGACAAAGAGGAATGATTGTGGCACCTCCTAAAGCAGGAAAAACCACTTTATTAAAAGACATTGCCTTAAGTGTACAAAAATCAAATCCGGAAATGCACTTAATCATTTTATTAATTGATGAAAGACCAGAAGAAGTAACGGATATTAAAGAGACAGTAAAAGGGAAAAATGTTGAAGTCATTTATTCAACATTTGATGAACAACCGGAACGTCACAAAAAAGTATCAGAAATGGTAATTGAACGAGCAAAGCGATTAGTGGAAATGAATGAAGATGTCATTATTTTAATGGATTCCATTACGCGTCTTGCCCGGGCTTATAACTTAACCGTGGCCCCAAGTGGTCGTACTTTATCTGGAGGATTAGACCCTGCAAGTTTATATATGCCAAAACGTTTCTTTGGAGCCGCTCGTAATACAAGAGAAGCCGGTTCACTTACTATTTTGGCAACGGCTCTAGTGGATACGGGATCGAAAATGGATGATGTAGTATACGAAGAATTTAAAGGAACAGGAAATATGGAACTTGTTCTTTCTCGTAAACTTCAAGAACGTAGAGTATTCCCAGCTATTGATGTCGTTAAATCAAGTACACGAAGAGAAGATTTATTGTTGAGTAAAGAAGAACAAGAAGCAGTAAGTGTAATTTGTAAGAGTTTAAATGGCTTAAAACAAGAGGAAGCAGTGGAAAACTTAATTGATTTATTCACTCGTACGCGAACAAACGAAGAATTGATTTCATTTATTCGTTATAAAAATTCAGTCTCATTTCGATGAGACTTTTTTTATGGTACACTGAAAGTAAGATGAAACCACAATTAAAGATTACACAAACAGTACAAAATCGTAAATTCAATCGCAAAAGAGATACGTTTAATCATATACTTACGATGAATCAAAGTGAACTTTCTTATTATTTGAAACAAACAAGTTATCAAAATCCGTATTTGATATTTGATTCCAATTCTGAAGTATTTGAAGCTTTAAATCAAAGTGCTCCTAAATTGATTGATGAAATCTTATTTCAAGTGCATACGCATCCCTTTGATATTGAAGATGATTTAATTGCGTATTTAATATCAAAATTGAATTCTAATGGTTATTTCAAAGAAAACTTAGAAGAAATCATTAATAAATGTTTATTTTCTAAAGAAGACATTATAAATGCGATTAATGTATTACAGACATTGGAACCTATAGGTTGTTTTTGTTTCGATTTGAAAGAATCACTTAAAGTACAATGTGAAATGTCTCAAGAAGCAGAAAGTGAAACAGCATATTTGTTATGTGATTATCTAGAAGAAATTGCCTATAATAAAATTAAAGATATTGAACAAGCACTTAATCTTCCTTTTGATGAAATCATGGAAGGCATTCGTTTTCTAAGACAATTGAATCCTAAACCTGCAAGTAACTATGCCACAACATCCATTGTGTTAAATCCGGAAGTAAAAATTAGTGTTGAAGATGATACTTTAAAAATAGAGTTATTGAAACAAGATTTTTCACTTTCTTTATTGGAACAAAATAGTAATAATGAATTATATAATCAGGCAAGTGAAATTATTGCGTGTGTGAATTCACGAAATCAAACGTTATTAAATATTATGCGGGTAGTATGTCAAATTCAAAAAGAACACTTTTTATTTAATAAACCACTTAAACCATGTACACTTTCACAAGTTTCTAAAACAATGGATTGTCATGTATCAACCATTTCAAGAGCAATCATGACCAAATCCTTTGAATTTAATCATCGTTATTATCCAATTCGTTCTTTATTTGTTCGTAGTGAACAAGAACTCGTGAAAGATAAAATAAAAGAGTTGATTGAAAACGAAGATAAGATGAAACCATTGAGTGATGCCAAAATACAATCTTTATTGGAACAAGATCATATTAAAGTTTCAAGAAGAGTTGTCACAAAATATAGAGAACAATGTAAGATTCCATCTTACTTAAATAGAAGGTAAAGAAAATGAATGAGAAAATAAAATTAATTCGTGTTGATAATCGTTTAGTTCATGGCCAAGTAGGAATGACTTGGACAAGTTTTATTAATATTAATCGTATTGTTGTAGTCAATGATGAAACAATGCAGAATGGGATGGCTAAAAAATTGATGTCATCGATTGCTAAGGCTGCTAATGTTCACATTGATTTCACGTCTTTAAAAGGATTTCCTGAATTGTTAGGAGAATACAGTGAACATGAAAAAATATTTGTGATTGTCAAAACCATTCATGATGTGCGTGTTTTATTAGAGGAATTAGATGGTAAGGTCAAAGTTAATATTGGTAATATTCATTATGAAAGAGGTCGCATTCAATTTAATAAGAAAATGTATTTAACACTTGAAGATATTGAAGATTTGATTGTTTTATTAAAACAAGGAAATGATATTTTTTATCAAGATGTTCCAGGGACTTCTATTGAAAAAATTGAAATGTATAAATTATTAAGAATGAAAAGGGAGATGTAGAAATGGATTTAAAAGAGAGTTTATTGTTGGAATTGGAAAAAAGAACCAGAGAACATGAGCTAAAAGAAAATGATTTATTTACGGCATCTTCTTTGGCTTCTTTTTTTAAGATGGGTAGAAATACCATTTCACAATATTTAAACGATTACGTGAAAAATGAAAAAGTTATTAAAGTAAATACCCGTCCAGTTTATTTTTTTCATAAACAAGCACTAGAAGAAAAATATGAAACTAATTTTAATGATTGTATATACGATTCTATCGCGAGTTTAAAAATATTGATGATGAAAGACTTTGAAAAAATGATTGGCTACAATGGATCATTAAAAAGTGTAATTACGCATTGTAAAGCAGCTATGTCTTATCCAGATAATGGTCTTCCTATTTTAATTTGTGGACCTACGGGAACAGGGAAAAGCATGATTGCCAGTTTAATGTATGAATACGCTAGTCATCAAGGCATTCTTAAAAAAGATGCCAAATTTATTTCTGTGAATTGTTCAGAATACGCAGATAATCCAGAATTATTAGTGGATAACTTATTTGGACATGTCAAAGGAGCTTATACAGGAGCAGATGAAGACCAGGTTGGTTTGATTCAACTTGCCAATGGTGGTGTCTTGTTTTTAGATGAGGTTCATTGTTTAAAAGCCGAATGTCAAGAAAAGTTATTTTTATTTATGGATAAAGGGATATTTCATCGTTTAGGAGACAATGAAAAATGGTATCAATCGAATTGTCGTTTAATCTTTGCGACAACGGAAAACCCAGATCAAGTATTGGTTCACACTTTACTAAGAAGAATTCCGATTGTGGTTCATATTCCTTCTTTAAGTGAACGTCCGCAAATTGAAAAAATGGAACTCATTTATACGATGTTGATGAAAGAAAGCTTAAATCTAAATAAGAGTCTTTGTATCTCAAACTATGCGTATAAAACGATTTTAAGTTATGACTATAAAGGCAATATTGGTCAACTTCAGAATGTGATTAAGGCAAGTTGTGCGCGAACATTCTTGCATGAAAATAAAGATAATTATTGTATTCGTTTATTGGATTTACCGGATTATATGTTTGAATCCATGGATACTAATATTTTAAAGAACTTTGATCAAAATGAAAAAATTGTATCGGTTTTAGATTTGAATAAGGAAATTAAATCGGATTCACCTTTAATGGATTTATACGATAATTTATTGAATACGTTTAAGTTATTGGAAAAAGAAGAAGAGACATTGGAACAAATTATTGAGCGGTGTAAATTATTGATTCAGAATTTTTTCGATTGGTTATTCTTTAAGAAAAAGAATAGTTTTAAGAGTTCCAATGAAAATTATTTATTAAAGATGTTGGATAAAATTTGTTCAATCATCATGAATAAATATTCTTTCACAATGCCCAATACCCAAATAAAAATTTATTCCAAGGTATTTGTGGAATACACTAAGATTGTAACAGATGCACAAATGTGGTATTCCTTCCATGAAGAAGAAGTACAACGGATTTTATCACTGTTACAGGAACAATATCCTCGTGATTACTTAATTGCCAATGAATTATTAGAAAATGCGTGTTTAAACTTAGATATTAAAATGGATAAGTTTATGGATGTGATTATGACCATTGAAATGATTAAGACCCAGAAAGAAGAAAAAGAAAATGTGATGGGCTTAATTTTATGTCATGGATATTCTACAGCAAGTAGTATTGCCGATACTGTGAATCAATTGTTGGGGGAACATATTTTTGATGGAATTGATATGGAATTAAAGATTTCCATTGACCGCATTGCCCAATTAGTGGATGACTATCTTCAACATAAGGAACCTATTCAAGAATTGATGATTTTAGTAGATATGGGAAGCTTAGAAGGAATTTATAAGCGAATTCGTCTTCCTAAGTGTAATATTGGTATTATTGATATGGTTTCTACTCCAGTTGCCTTGGAAGTCGGAAATCATATCCAACAAGGACATCTTGTCAAAGATATATTAGAAGAAATAAAGAATAATTTTAATATTTCGACGCGTTTAATTGAAGAGGCCAAGAAACAAGATGCCATCTTAACTATTTGTGCAACCGGAATTGGGGTTGCCAAAAAGATTAGTGAATTATTAACGAATTCACTTCCTAAACCCATTCCGGCTAAGATTATTCCATATGATTATCATTCCATTGTTGAAAATGGAGTAAATGATTCTATTTATTCACAATATAATGTTTTGATGCTTGTAGGAACTTTAGATCCTAAAGTTGAGGGAACTCCTTTTTTACCACTTGAAAATTTAATTGATAACGATCAAATTCAAGTTCTTGTGGATTATGTTGGCCAATATTTTAATGAAGAAGAATTAAGTGAATTTAGACAAAATGTGATGAAAAACTTTGCGCTTTCGAATATTGTGAATCATCTAACGATTTTAAATGCTCAAAAAGTAATTGATGATGTAGAAGAATTTGTATTAGAAGCACAAAGATTATTGGATAAGAAAATGGATTCAACATCACGATTAGGTTTATATGTGCATGTGGCTTGTTTGATTGAAAGATTGATGTTGAAACAAGGAATTGATGAAGTAGAGGGAATGGAAACGTATTCGCTTGAAAATAAGGAACAAATGGATTTGATTCGACAAGCATTTAGTGGCGTACAGGAACATTATAGTGTCGAATTACCGGATCCTGAAATCATGTATATCTTAAATTATTTCCAAGAATAGCGTATTTATCGTGTTCGCCAATAGCGGGCACGATTTTTGCTGTAATAATAGGTGAAAAGAGAAAGGAGAGACAAATCTTATGCCCAATATTTTATTAACACGAATTGATAATCGTTTGGTTCATGGTCAAGTTGGTGTAACTTGGACAACAACCATTGGAGCAAATTTATTATTGGTTGCCAATGATGAAACAGCCAATGATCCGCTTCAACAAAAATTAATGGCTGTAACAGCTAAATCAAGTGGTGTAGGAATTCGTTTTTTCACAATTGAAAAAACAGCAGCTATCATAAGTAAAGCTGCCCCAAGTCAAAAAATCTTTATTATTTGTAAGACACCTAGTGATGTTAGACGTCTAGTAGAAGCTGGTGTTCCTATCAAAAATGTCAATGTAGGAAACATGCATTTTTCAGAAGGAAAACGTCAATTAACAGCGAAGGTGTATGTAGACGATAAAGATATGGAAGATCTACATTATTTGGCTAGTCAAGGAATTGAAGTGTATGCACAAGATGTTCCTGGTGACATAAAAACAATGATTGATTAAAAGCAAGGAGAGAAAGTATGGAAATCACATTATTTCAAGGTTTATTACTTGCGATTATGGCGATAATCGTGGGTCTTGATTTCTTTTTGGAAGCCTTCTTCTTATTTCGTCCGTTAATTGTTTCAACTTTAACAGGATTGATTTTAGGTGACTTGACTTTAGGATTGAAAGTTGGGGCCCTAATTGAATTGGCTTTCGCAGGTTTAACACCAGCTGGTGGTACACAGCCACCTAACCCGGTTATGGCTGGTTTGATGGGAACGGTATTAGCTTATACAACTGGTTGTACACCAGAACAAGCATTGGCTTTATCTTTACCATTTTCATTTTTAGGACAATATATTATTTTATTCTACTATTCAGCATTCTCATTCTTTATGGGAAAAGCGGATAAAGCAGCTCAAGAAGCAGATACAACTACCATTCGTAATATCAACTTATTATGTATGTTGATTGTATCTGTTACATATGGAGTGCTTGCGTTCTTATGTTCATACGTTGCCCAAGGTCCTATGCAAGCCTTTGTTGAATGGTTACCTGCTGTTATTACACATGGACTTGAAGTTGCCGGTGGTATTTTACCAGCTGTTGGATTTGGTATGTTGTTAAGAGTTATGATGAAAGGAAAATATATTCCTTATTTCATCGCTGGATTCTTAATGGCATGTTATTGTGAAATGTCAAACTTATTACCAGTTGCTTTACTTGGATTAGTATTCGCTTTAATTGATTACTTTGGAGCTAAACAAAGACAAGAAGAAATCAAAGCAGCTATGGAAGAAGGATCTTTAGGAGGTGGACAGGATGTCGGAATCTAATAAAAAACTAACTTCAAAAGATATTACGATGCTTGGAATTCGTTCATCATTCCTACAAGCGTCATTTAACTATGAACGTATGCAATCATGTGGATTCACATGGGCTATGTTACCGGCTCTAGAAAAAATTTATGGAGACGATAAAGAAAAATTAAGTGCAGCAATGCAAGATAACATGGGATTCATCAATACCCATCCAAACTTAGTTGGATTCTTAATGGGATTAATGGTTTCCTTAGAAGAAGGAGGAGCACCAAGAGAAACAGTTAATGGATTAAAATTAGCGTTATTTGGTCCAATTGCTGGTATTGGAGATGCTATTTTCTGGTTTACTTTATTACCAATTATTGCTGGGATTTCTTGTTCCTTTGCCTCACAAGGATCAATTATTGGTCCAATCTTATTCTTTGCGTGCTACTTTGTGATTTGGGTTTTACGTATTGTATGGACTAAATTAGGATATACATTAGGAACGAAATCAATTGATATGATTACAGAAAACTCTGATATCATTGCCAATGCCGCTACTATTTTAGGTATTACTGTTATTGGTGCTTTAATCGCAACATATGTATCAATTAACTTATTACCTGTTATTACCGTAGATGGTGGAATTGAAGTTGCTGTACAATCACAATTCTTTGATATGATTTTCCCTAACATTTTACCAATGTTAGTAACACTATTGTTCTTCTACTTATTGAAGAAAAAACAAGTGAGCCCAATTGTTTTAATTGTTGGTGTCATCATCGTTTCGATTCTTTGTTCTTGGATCGGATTATTGTAAAAAAAAGATAATAATATTATTTCTCCAATTCAAAAAATGAGATGGTTGTCCATCTCATTTTTTCATGCCAAAATAAGCTCCACAAAAACCTCCGGCAATATGTGTTAGTTGTGAAATTGAATCTTGTTCAAAGATAGCACTATAAATTTCTTTTCCAATAAAGAACACAAACACTAAAATTAAAGTTAAAGGAATTTCTTTGTGTCGTACACTTGTAATACTTGAAACCACAATCATCATAAAGACAATGCCACTGGCTCCACATAAAGCTTGATTCGAAAATAATAATGTATTTAGTAAAGATCCAATTAAAGCCGTAATCAAAATCATTTTTAATAATTTTTTAGAACCATATTTTTCTTCAATCATAGGACCTAATAATAAAATAAAAGTCATATTACTTGTCAAATGTGACAAATCCGCATGTCCGAGTATATATGAAAACAAGCGAATATATGTAAATGGATCGGTTAAGCTTGAGCGATATGTCACAAAATAGGGCATTAATTTATTGTTGGATACAGCATTTAAAACAAGGACAAGGCAACAAGCTAATACAAAACCAACGGTAACAGGGGCATTGTTTTTAATTTTCATGGATTAAATCCTCTAATTGATGAATATAATCTTTAAAGACTAGTAAAGCCTGGTCAATGGCATCTGGTTTTGACATATCAATGCCACAAATTTTTAATAAATCAATTGGACTTTGAGAACAACCACCTTTTAAGAATGTTTTATATTTTTCTACAATTCCATCTTCGTGATTTAAAATCTTAGTACTAATCGCAATAGCGGCTGCAAAACTAGTGGCATATTGATAAACATAAAATGGTGTATAGAAATGAGGAATACGACTCCATTCATATTGGATTTGTGAATCCACAACAATATCATTTCCATAGTATTTTTTATTTAAATCTAAGTAAATGGTATTTAAAGTTTCGGCTGTTAATACTTCATTATGACTGACCATTTCATGCGTGATTTTCTCAAATTCCGCAAACATAGTTTGTCGATACATTGTTGATTTAAATTGATCTAAGAAATAATTTAATAAATAAATTTTCTCATCTTTATCTTTAGATTCTTTTAATAAATATTGAATCAATAAGCTTTCGTTACAAGTTGAAGCAACCTCGGCTACAAAGATACGATAATCACTATCTAAAATAGATTGATTTGAATTGGAATAATATGTATGTAACGCATGCCCCATTTCATGAGCTAAAGTGAATACATCATTTAAAGTGTTGTTGTAGTTTAGTAAAACATATGGATGGGTACCATAACATCCCCAAGAATAAGCACCAGTACGTTTTCCTTGGTTTTCATAGACATCAATCCAACGGTTATCAAATCCTTCTTGTAGTAAATCTAAGTAATCTTGTCCTAAAGGAGCTAATCCTTTTAATACAATTTCTTTAGCTTGTTCAAATGTATAGTGAGAATCACATTTTGATAGTGGTACATAGAAGTCATACATATGAAGTTGATCATAGCTTAGTATTTCTTTTCGAAGAGATACGTATTCATGCATAGAATCAAAGTGGTTATGAATCGTTGAAATTAAATTGTCATATACGTCATAAGGAATTTCATTTGAAAATAATTCACTTTGAAGAGTATTTTCAAATTTATGTTCTTTACTAAAGAAATTACTAGCTTTACAATTGGCATAGTACATAGCACTTAATGAATTATTAAATTGTCCATATACTTTATATAAATTGTCAAAGGCACTTTTTCTAAGTGTACGATCTTTACTTTCCATATAGGAAATATAAGTTCCTTGTGTTAAAGGATATGTATTTCCTTTTTCATCTACACAATCTTCAAAGCGAATATCGGCGTTGTTAAACATGGAAAAAATGTCATCGGGACTGCTTGCTAAATCACTTGCCTTGGCAAGTAATTCTTCGGTCTTGGCATCTAAGACATGGTCTTTTTGACGAATAATGCTTTGAAGAAAACGAGTATATGGTTTTAATTCAGGAGCATCTAAATTATTGAGTGTTAATACTTCGGGTTCAAACCAAGATGTACTTTGACTTAATTCTACAGCTAATAATTGAGCTTTAGCACTCATTGCCTGGTATTTACTGTTGCTAGCGTCTTGATGGTTTCTTTGATTGGCATAGACATAAACTCTTCCAAAGTAATAATTAATTTTTTCATAACATTGAATGGCACTAACTAAACAAGAAACATCACTTAGTTTACCTTCATAGCTTTTAAATTCTTGACAATAACTTTGAACTAAAGTGTATTCTTGTTCAAAAAGGGTTTCGTTTTCGTAAATATCTTCTAATTTCCAAGTATTTTCTATTTTTTGTTGGTCACGAGTTATCATGGGTTTCTCCTTTGTGTTAATATAGTTTCATGAAAATATTGGCACTGGATTTAGATGGAACAACTTTAAATGATCAAAATAAAATCTCTAAAGAAAATATACAAGCCATTGAATTAGCTAAGACACAAGGTGTTTTAGTTGTGGTAAGTACAGGAAGAAGTCTAGATATGATTCCTGCTTGTTTAAAGGGACTTGTTTCTTATGTGATTTCAAGTAATGGAGCCGTCATTTATGATTTTTCCACGAATGAAAAAATATATGAAAAGACAATTTCTAATGAATTGGCTCTATCTTTTATTCATTCTCTTCCTAAGTTTTATTTTAGTGCCAACATTGATGGAAAAATGGTTCTTCAAAAAGGTTTGATAGGAACAATTTATCAATCTCTTAGACAAAATAATAAGACAAAGTTTTTAAAAGTCAACTCTATCGAATTGTATTTGAAACAAACAAATAAGAATGTTGAGTGTTTTCAAATGTATACATTATTTAAAAGAATACATAAACAATTATTAAATGTACTTTCTCATTTTCCAAGCTTATGTGAGGCAAATACCAATGCTCCAGAAAATCGTTATACTGAAATATTCGCATCGGGTACAAATAAAGGAAAGGCGTTATTGGCTTTAGTTGAGTATTTAAAATTAGAGGATGTGAAGATTTATTGTATTGGGGATGGACAAAATGATTTAGAGCTATTTGAAGTTGCGGATATTTCCATGGCAGTAGCCAATGCGCATCGTCAATGTAAAGAAAAAGCCGATGTGATTGTACCAACGAATAATGACAATGGTGTGTGTTTTGGGATTGAACACTATGTATTAGAGCATTAAACTTTCTTTTTTCTCATAGTTAGTTTAAACTAACTATGAGGTGATACTATGATGAGTATATGGATTCCTTTTATCGGAACGGTATTAGGAGCAAGTTGTGTATATATATTTAAAGAAAAAGAAAATGAAATGTTGTCACGAAGTTTTAGTGGAATTGCGGCAGGAGTAATGGTGAGTGCGAGTATTTTTAGTTTATTACTTCCGGCATTGGAACAAAGTCATTTTCTAATGGTTGTATTGGGAATATGGGTAGGTGCTATATTGATGTGGTCGTTGGATCATTTTATTCCTCATGTTCATTTTGAACAAGAAGAAGGAAAACCCAATCATTTATCAAGAGTAACGAAATTAGTATTGGCAATGGTTCTTCATAATATTCCGGAAGGAATGGCAGTGGGAATTGTCTATGCTTCTGGGTATAAACCAGCTAGTATTGCCTTGGCTATTGGAATTGCGCTTCAAAACTTTCCTGAAGGAGCTATTTTATCGCTTCCGTTTCAGAAGTATGTATCTAAGCATAAGGCTTTTTTAATAGGGAGTTTAAGTGGAATTGTAGAACCACTTGCCTCTTTAGTTACGATTTATTTTTCAAAGTATTTAGGTAACTATATTCCCTTTTTATTGAGTATGGCAAGTGGGGCTATGTTGTATGTAGTCATTGAGGAATTGATTCCTGAAATGGCCCAAGGAAAACATTCCAATATCCCAACGATTATGTTTATGATGGGATTTAGTTTAATGCTTGTATTAGATCAATTATTTTGATTGTAACATGTGATGAATAACACTATAGTCAACATTGCTTCCTATTTGATAATGGGAAGCTTTTTTGGCGTTTTCATTGCCATTTGCAGGACAATACGAATGTTCAAATCTTGACAACATTTCAATGTCATTATCAGAGTCTCCGTATACATAGACTTGACTAGAATCAATATTTAGATATTGTGCTAATTCTTGTACGGCAATTCCTTTATTGGCATTGATAGCCGTAATTTCATAGAATTCATCTTTACTAGGAGCATTGACTAATTTGTCTTTGTGTTTTTTTAATATGTCTTCGATTTCAGGAATATCAAATCGTTTATGGATATTAATTTTTAAAATATCGTTTTGTAGAATGAACTCTTTAGGAGTATTAAAAGTAATATTGGCATCTAAGAATTTATCTAAATCACGGTTTCCGTTTTTAAAGGCAGTAAAACGCAAGGCATCGTAGTTAATGAAGTCTTCTTTTGATAGTGTGGAATAACTTGTATCGTATCCCCAAAATTCAAAAGGAATATAGTCCATCGTTAATAGTTCTTCAATTAATGGTTTAGGAATGGGGTGTTTGGCAATTTCATTTTGATTGTCATCAAGAATTAAAGCTCCATTAAAGCATATGTAAAAGGTTCCTTTAGGAAAGTTAAAATGTCGTACTCTTGATAGGCCTCTTCCTGTTGAAATGGAAAAATAATGAGATTCCATAAGTTCTTTTAATCCATTTAAAATAATGTCATCAGTTTCGTGTTTTGAATTTAATAGAGTTCCATCTAAATCGGTTGCGAATAATTTTTTCATATGTTTATTTTATGGGAAAAACTTAGTAAAAGTAAAGTAAAATTGGTTGACTTTAACGGTTTGGAATTTATAATAATTTTGTCTTAAATGGAGGTGGAAAGAATGGACAATTGTGATGGTTGTGGGCCGAGTTTATATGAAATAGCGTTGTCTGTTCTTTTCTGACAACAATTTCTATAAATGCCCCAAAAATTAAATAATAAAAGGAGGCAAATATGGAAGAAAAAGAATTATTTGAAGAACATGATTATGTTCAAGAAATTATCGAGTTATTAAAAAGTAATGCCAGTGATATTGAAATCAAAGAACAATTAGAAGATTATCATGAAAATGATATTGCTCAGGCATTTGAAGATGTAACACCAGAGCTTCGTAAAAAATTACTTTCTTTATTAAATGAGGAACAAGTATCGGATGTATTTTCATATATTGAAGACTTAGATTTATATTTAGGTGAATTAGAGATTAATAATGTTGCCAAGATTATTGAAAATATGGATGCCGATGATGCGGTTGATTTACTTGAAGAAATGGATCCAGAGGTTCAGGAACAATTAATCAAGTTAATCGATGAAGATTCGAAAGAAGATATTCGTTTGATTCAATCGTATGAAGACGATGAAATTGGTAGTTACATGACAACGAACTTTGTGGTTATTCAAGAAAATGCCACAATTCGTCAGGCTATGAAATCGGTGGTGGAACAAGCAGGTGAAAATGATAATATTATGACCATTTATGTCATTGATGACAAAGAAGTATTTTGTGGTGCCATTGATTTAAAGGATTTAATTTGTGCTCGAAAAGATGACTTGTTGTCAGACTTGATTGTCACTTCGTATCCATATGTATTGGATCATGAAAAAATTGCGGATTGTATTGAACGAATTAAAGACTATGCCGAAGATTCGTATCCCGTACTAAATAATGAAATGAAAATTATTGGTATCATTACTTCCCAAGATGTTGTTGAAGTCGTTGATGATGAAATGGGAGAAGACTATGCGAAATTGGCTGGTTTGACAAGTGAAGAAGATTTAAATGAAACAACGAAGGAAAGCATGAAAAAACGTATGCCTTGGTTAGTGGCACTATTGTTTTTAGGAATGTTAGTAAGTAGTGTAGTTGGTTTATTTGAATCGGTTGTATCGAAGATTTCTGTTATCATTTGTTTCCAGTCTTTAATTTTAGGGATGGCTGGAAATGTAGGTACGCAATCTTTAGCGGTAACAATTCGTGTTTTGATGGATGAAAATTTAACACGTAAACAAAAAATCGGGCTTGTCTTTAAAGAAGCTAGAGTTGGTTTAGGAAATGGTTGTTTACTAGGATTATTGGCTTTTATCATTATTGGATTGTATTTAATCGTATTCAGAGGATATAACTTCACTTATGGCTTTGGGATTAGTGGCTGTGCAGGAATTGCCCTTGTTGTGGCTATGCTTATTTCGAGTGTAGTGGGAACATTGGTGCCTATGTTTTTCCATAAAATCCATGTTGATCCAGCTGTAGCTTCTGGACCATTAATTTCAACGATGAATGATTTAGTGGCCGTTATTACATATTATGGAATGGCTTGGTTATTGTTGATTAAAGTGTTTGGTTTGTATTAAGTCAATTACGTGCATTTATGAATAAATTAGTCTATACTAATAGAACGAAAGAAGGGTTATCATGACAAAAGTAGATATTTTTTCTGGGTTTTTAGGGGCTGGAAAAACAACTTTAATTAGAAAATGTATTAAAGAAGCATTTCAAGATGAACAAATTGTTTTGATTGAAAATGAATTCGGAGAAATAGGAATTGATGGAGGTTTCTTAGAAGAAGCTGGAATTCAAATTCGTGAAATGAATTCAGGATGTATTTGTTGTTCATTAGTAGGAGACTTCTCACAAGCTCTTACTAAAGTCGTAGAAGACTATCATCCGGATCGTATTTTAATTGAACCATCTGGAGTTGGAAAATTATCTGATGTGATTGGGGCAATTGAAAAAGTAAAAGCGCATGTGGACTTACAAATGAATAGTTTTGTTTGTGTTGTAGATGCCAAAAAAGTAAAAATGTACACTAAGAACTTTGGCGAATTCTATAACAATCAAATTGAATCCGCAAATGTGATTGTGTTAAGTCGTAGCCAAGATATGAGTGAAGATAAAATAAAAGAAGTCATTCATATTTTGAAAGAACACAATGATCATGCGTCTATTATTACAACAAGCTGGGATAAAATTACGGGAAAAGAAATTTTGGATGTAATGGAATCAAGAGAAAGCTTACAACAATTATTAGAAGAAGAACAACATTTAGCTCATCATCATGATGAAGAATGTGAACATCATCACCATCACCATGACCATGAAGAAGAATGTGAATGTGGACATCACCATCACCATGATGATGAAGAATGCGAATGTGGACATCATCATCACGATCACGATGAAGAATGTGGATGTGGACATCATCATCACCATCACGATGCTGATGAAGTATTCACTAGCTGGGGATGTGAAACAATTCATAAGTATTCAAAAGAACAATTAAACAATATTTTAAATGTGTTATCACAAACAGATGAATATGGAACGATTTTACGTTGTAAAGGAATCGTTAGTAGTGATGCCGATGACTGGTTCTATTTTGATATGGTTCCTCAAGAATGTGAAATTCGTACAGGTAAACCACAATATACAGGTCGTTTATGTGTGATTGGATCAAATTTAAAAGAAGATAAATTAGCTTCTTTATTTGAAATTTAGGTGAATCTATGACAGTTCCTGTTTATTTTTTCACTGGTTTTTTGGAAAGTGGGAAAACCACTTTAATTAAAGATACATTGGCTTCTCCTGATTTTACTGAAAATGAAAAGTCATTATTAATTTGTTGTGAAGAAGGATTAGAAGAATACAATGAAAAAGAATTAAAAAAATGGAATACCGAAATTTTCTATGTCGATAACTTTGAAGACTTAAGTTATGAATTATTTATTGAATTAAATAAAAAATATCGACCTGATCGTATTTTAATTGAATTCAATGGAACATGGGATACTAAAGCCTTCATGGAAATGGAAATGCCAATTGGTTGGTTAACTGTTCAGATTGTGAGTTGTGTTGATGCATCAACATTTATGATTTATGCTCAAAATATGAAACAAATGATTTTTAATCAATTAGTTTATTCCGACTTAATTATTTTTAATCGATGTGATGAAAATACGGATAAACGCTTTATTCGTAATAACGTAAAAGCAATTAACCACAATGCCCAAATTATTTATGAATCACTAGATGGAAGTGTAACCGACCAATTATCCAGTGATGAACTTCCATTTGATATCAATGCCGATGAAATTCATATTGAAGACGATGACTATGGTTTATTTTATATGGATGCGCTAGATAATCCAGATAAATACAACAATAAAGTAATTGAAGTCAAAGGAATTGCGATTAGTGCCGTTCAGGGTGATAAAAATGCGATGGTTATGGGACGATATGCCATGGTATGTTGTGCCGAAGACTTGTCTTTATGTGGAATTTTAGTTCGTAATGTGGATCGTTCTAAATTTAATCAAAACGATTGGATTACAGTGAAAGGTGTTGTTCATGTGATTTTGAACACAGAATACAATCAATATTTCATTGTATTAGATGCCCAAGAAGTAAATGTCACAACTCCTTTAGAAGATGCATATGTTTATTTTAGCTAAGATTGAATCTTAGCTTTTTTTTAGTTTATAATAAATATAGATGTGGAGTGATATTATGAATGTAACATTAATAGGAATAGCAGGAGGATCTGGCTCTGGTAAATCAACGTTTACCAATCGCTTAAAAAGTTATTTTCAAGATGATATTTCCATTGTGTATCATGATAATTATTATCGAAGACAAGATAATACAACCTATGAACAAAGAGTAAAAGTAAACTATGATCATCCTGATGCTTTAGAAACAGAATTATTAATTCAACACTTAAAAGCTTTGAAACAAGGACAAGACATTTACTGTCCTGTTTATGATTTTGTGGATCATAATCGTAGTAATGAAACGGTGCTTGTGAAAAGTAAACCCGTTATTTTAGTAGAAGGAATCATGTTGTTCGAAAACGATGAATTAAGAGACATGTTTGATATGAAAATATATGTAGATTCTGATGCCGATGAAAGAATATTAAGACGAATTCTTCGTGATGTAGAACAAAGAGGACGAGATTTAAATAGCGTTATTACTCAATATTTGAATACTGTTAAGCCTATGCATGCTCTATATGTAGAACCAACAAGACAAATGGCGGATGTTGTGATTAATTCGGGAATGAATGATGTCGCTTTTGATGTGGTTTGTAATTATATCAAAAAAATACTAAATGAATCGAATTTATAGTAAAATAATATAAATAGAAAAGAGGAAAGAAAATGGCAGATCAATATGCGATTGAAATGCTCAATATCACAAAACGATTTCCTGGGATAGTTGCCAATGATAATATTACATTGCGCTTAAAAAAAGGTGAAATCCATGCTCTTTTAGGAGAAAATGGTGCTGGAAAATCGACTTTGATGAGTGTGTTATTTGGGCTTTATCAAGCAGAAGAAGGAATTATAAAAAAAGATGGTGTCGAAGTACAAATTAAAGATCCTAATGATGCCAATGAACTAGGAATTGGAATGGTTCACCAACACTTTAAATTAGTTGATTGTTTTAGTGTTTTAGATAATATCATTCTAGGAGTGGAACCATCAAAATATGGTTTCCTTCAAAAAAGGGAAGCAAGACAAAAAGTAATTGATTTATCGAATCGATATGGATTAATGGTTGATCCGGATGCGAAGGTTGAAGACATTACGGTTGGTATGCAACAACGTACTGAAATCTTAAAGATGTTGTATCGTGACAGTGAAATTTTAATTTTTGATGAACCAACAGCGGTATTAACACCACAAGAAATCCAGGAACTTATGAAAATAATGAAGAACTTGGCTAGTGAAGGTAAATCAATTTTATTTATTTCGCATAAACTACAAGAAATTATGGAAGTAAGTGATCGTTGTACTGTTCTTCGTAAAGGAAAATGTGTAGGAACAGTAAATACCAATGAAACATCTATGGAAGCATTATCCGCAATGATGGTTGGTCGAAATGTGAATTTCCATGTGGAAAAAGATGAACACGAACCAGGAGATGTGATTTTAAAAGTTGATGATATGTCAGTGGCATCGAAGACAAAAGGAAAAGATGCAGTTGATCATGTTTCTTTTGAAGTACGAAAAGGGGAAATTGTTTGTATTGCTGGAATTGATGGCAATGGACAAACCGAACTTGCCTATGGAATTACGGGATTGGAACCATTAAAAAATGGTGCTGTTATTTATAAAGGCGAAGACATTACGAAAAAATCAATTCGTCATCGTTCAATCAATGGAATGAGTCATATTCCTGAAGACCGTCATAAACATGGATTGGTTCTAGATTATTCTTTGGAATATAATTTAGTTTTACAACGCTATTTTGAACCGGAATTCACAAACAAAGGCTTCTTAAATCGAAAAGCCATTAGAGAATATGCCGACCGTTTAATTCAAGAACACGACATTCGTTCTGGACAAGGCGCTATAACAACGGTTCGTTCTATGTCTGGGGGAAATCAACAAAAAGCAATCATCGCTCGTGAAATTGATAAAGACCCGGATTTATTAATTGCCGTTCAGCCAACTCGTGGTGTTGATGTAGGTGCCATTGAAACAATTCATAAACAATTAATTGAACAACGAGATGCAGGAAAAGCTGTGTTATTGTTCTCGTTGGAATTAGATGAAGTTATGGATATCCCAGATCGCATTTTGGTTATGTTTGAAGGACAAATTGTTGGTGAATTGGATCCGAAAAAGACTACCCAAGAAGAATTGGGTCTATATATGGCAGGTGCCAAACGAGATGAGGTGAAACTATGAAATCAAAGAAAAATTGGTTAAGAAACGATGGTATTCAAGCTTTGATTTGTTCCCTTATCTGTATTTTAATTGGAGTTATCATTGGATATTTAGTTTTATTATTAATTAATCCATCTGGAGCAGGAGAAGCCATCTTGGCTATTTTAAAGAACTGGATGAATGCATCTAGTTCACCATTACGATTAAAGAACTTAGGACAAACATTAGTTTATATGTCACCGTTATTGTTGTGTTCTCTTTCGGTATTGTTTGCCTATAAAGTAGGTTTATTCAATATTGGATGTTCAGGACAATATACAGCTGGTATGACTGTAGCTTTGTATGCCGCTTTAGCATGGCATTGTAACTGGATTGTATGTTTAATATTAGCTGTGATTGCTGGAGCCGTTGTAGGAGCTATTTCAGGGGCATTAAAAGCGTATCGCAATGTATCAGAAGTTATTTCGGGAATTATGTTGAACTGGATTTTATTGTATGTTGCTAATATGGTATTGGCTAATGTCAAAGAACCGGCTTCAACGTATACATTGAAATTAGCTCAAAATGCACCACAAGCAATTTTACCATCACTTGGTATTGAAAAATTATTTAACAATTTCCAATATGCTACAATCGCTATTCTTATTGCGATTGCTATGGCATTTGTCGTATGGGTTGTTTTAGAAAAAACAAAATTGGGTTATGAATTAAAAGCAACCGGGTTAAATAAAAATGCGGCTAAATATGCTGGAATGAAAGAAAATAGTAATATTATTTTAACAATGGCAATTTCAGGGGCATTAGCTGGACTTGCCGCAGCGTGTTTATATTTAACAGGAATTACGCAATGGTCAACTGGATCCACAAGTGTTCCTGGTATGGGATTTAATGGAATTGCGGCTGCGTTCTTAGGTGGATTAAATCCAATTGGAACTATTATTTCATCTTATTTCATTCAACACATTACATTGGGAGGAACGGCTATTAACTTATCTGTTTATCCTTCTCAAGTTGCGGATTTAATGTCAGCCATCATTATTTACTTATGTGGATTTGTAGCTTTCTTTAAATTAATTTTAAATAAATGGCTTGATAAAAAAGAGGCAAAGAAAGGAGAACAATAAAATATGACAACAATTCTATTATTACTTCAATATACATTAATCTTTGCATCGGTTTTATCATTAGTTGCCCTAGGTGGATGTTACTCAGAACACTCCGGAGTTATTAACATTGGATTAGAAGGAATCATGGTTATGGGAGCTTTAGGTGGTGCCTTGGTTATGCGTTTCTTCCCACAATTAACAGGAATGACGATGGTTTTTGCGGCTATGTTAGGAGCTATGATCTTTGGTGTTATTTATTCGGTTTTACTAGCTTTCTCGGCTGTTAACTTACAAGCCGATCAAACAATTGTAGGAACAGCGATGAATATGCTTGGATTAGCTTTAGCAACCGTTATTGTCAAAGCCATTAATATGGCAGAAAATCCAAATAACGTTTCAAGTACAATGGTTTATGTCAATCAGAAAAAGAATTTCATTATTCGTTTTGGAGCCTTTGAATTCAACTGGTTCATGTTGATTGCGGTTATTATTTTAATTATTGCCTTTATTGTTTTATATAAAACAAAATTTGGTCTTCGTCTTCAAGCATGTGGAGAACATCCACAAGCAGCTGCATCGGTTGGAATTGATGTATACAAAATGCGCTGGTCTGGGGTTTTAATTTCTGGTATGCTTGGTGGTCTTGGGGGCTTGGTTTATATTTTAGCTGGTGTTTCCGAATGGAAATTTGAAAACGGAGTCGCTGGTTTTGGTTTCCTTGCCATGGCCGTTATGATTTTTGGACAATATAAACCACTTCGCATTGGAGTCTCTGCTTTATTGTTTGGATTCTTTAGAGCACTTGGTTCTGTGTATACAGGATTTGATTTTTTAGTAGCTCTTCAATTACCTAGTACTGTTTATAATATGCTTCCATACATTGTGTGTCTGGTTATTCTTGCCTTTACATCCAAGAACTCTCATGCACCAAAAGCCGATGGAATTCCATATGATAAATCGAGTCGATAGCTTGCGTTTTATGCAAGCTTTTTTCATAGGAAATGTAAGCTGTTACAATATTGAAGATAAAAATTAATAGTGTTAAAATATTGCCATAAGAATACATACGGAGGGAAACAAAATGAAAAAAATTCTTAAGTTATTTGTTGCGTTCAGTATGGCCTTCGGATTAGCTGCTTGTGGATCAAGTTCAGATGATTCAAAAGAAGCAGATATCCGTGTAGCTATGATTACCGATTCAGGTGATATTACTGACCAATCCTTCAACCAAACAACTTATGAAGCAGGTAAAGCATTCTGTGAAGAAAATGATTTGGAATTCAATTACTACAAACCAGCTTCAGATGATGATTCTGCTCGTATTGCTATGGTTGATAAAGCTGTTGATGACGGATATAACGTTATCTTAATGCCAGGTTACTTATTTGCCGAAGCAGCAGCTTATGGAACTAACACGTATCCAGATGTTAAATTTATCGCTTTAGACTTAAGTGAATACGATTTACAAGGTGCTAGTGAAGAAGCTAATATGGATGCATTGTATTCAACAGTTTACCAAGAAGAAATTCCAGGATACATGGCTGGATATGCAGCTGTTAAAATGGGATACACTGAATTAGGATTCTTAGGTGGTATGGCTGTTCCTGCTGTAATTCGTTATGGATATGGATATGTACAAGGTGCGGATGCTGCGGCTAAAGAATTAAACACTCAAATCAACATTAAATATGTATATGGTGGACAATTCTATGGTGATGCAGATATCACAGCTAAGATGGATACTTGGTATTCACAAGGTACACAAGTTGTATTTGCTTGTGGTGGTGGTATTTACACTAGTGCTGCTGAAGCTGCAAACAAAGTTAATGGTAAATTAATCGGTGTTGACTCTGACCAAGCTCCTATTATCGATGGTACATATGCTGAAGGTATGACAATTACTTCTGCTATGAAAGGTTTAGCTAACACAGTAACTACTTTATTACAAGCTATTGTTGATGGTGAATTTGATTCATATGCTGGTAAAGTAGATAACTTAGGATTAGTTAGTGAAAATCCTGCTGAAAACTATGTAGGATTATCTGATTCTACACAATGGTGTGATACATTTACAGAAGATGACTACAAAGCATTAACTGCTAAGATTTACAACGGTGAAATTAAAGTTTCTAATGATACTGAAAATGAACCAACAGTAAGTGAATTCACAACAGTTGATTATCAAGGATCAATTAAATAGTTAATAAAATGAAAACAAGGAGTGATGATTACTCCTTGTTTTTTTCGTATATAGCTTTTAAACCTTTGAAAATTAATTCACGATCATAATAATCAATTAAATTTGTATGTTTGAATACAACGGTTCCCAATCCGCCAGTGGCAACCACTTTGAAATCCGTTTTACATTCTTTTTTAAATTGACGAATTGTATATTCAACGCCACCTAAATATTGATAGAAAACACCTGCTTGCATTTCTGTTTTAGTGGTTTTCGCTAAAATGGTTTTGGGTTGTTTAATTTCAATTTCAGGAAGCTGAGCAGTTTGTCCCCATAAAGCGTTCGCCCCTGTTTCAATACCAACTGAAATAGCTCCTGCTTTAAAGCATCCATTTTCATCTACGAAATCATATGTTGTAGCCGTTCCAAAATCCACAATAAGAACTGGACCACCGTATGTATAGAAAGCACCGGCTGCATCAGCAATACGATCGGCTCCTACACTCTTTGGATTTTCTAATTGAACACTAATTCCTGTTTTAACACCTGGACCTACAATAATAGGTTCCATTCCATAGAATTTTTTTATTCCATTCACAAAAGAATACATAACTTTAGGAACAACACTTGAAACAATAAACGCTTCAATGTCTTCTTTTTTTACATTTGAATTTGATAGGAATGTTTGAAGCATAAAACCAAATTCATCAGATGTTCTTCTTACTTTGGTTGTCATGCGATAATTCGCAACAAAAATATCGCCATCAAAAATTCCTACTGTAATATTTGTATTTCCAATATCAATCGCAACTAACATGATTTATTTCCTTCTTCTATCTCTTTGAGAGTCTCAAGAATTTTAACACCTAATTGTTCTTTTGTCATTTTAGGAAGGCATATTTTTTCATCTTTTTTAAATAAAGTTACTACATTGGTATCTACATTGAATCCAGCACCGTTGGTGAACAAGTTATTGGCAATCAACATATCACAATTTTTGTTTACTAATTTCTTATAAGCGTTTTGTTCTAAATTTTCGGTTTCCATGGCAAATCCACAAATATATTGATTTTCTCTTTTATGAGCACCTGCATAAGCTAAAATATCTGGGTTTTTAACCATTTTGATGGTCATTGTTTCATCGTCTTTTTTTAGCTTTTGATCCGAAACAATTTCAGGTCGATAATCCGCTACTGCAGCTGACATAATGACATAATCGGCTTCATTTAAATGGTCTTTCATAGCTTCAAACATGTCATTGGCACTTTTGACATGAACTGTATTAACGTGTTCTAAGTCATCTAATTGCGTAGGACCCATGACCAAAGTCACATTGGCGCCCATGTCTCTTGCAGCTTTGGCAATAGCATATCCTTGTTTACCACTTGAATGATTTGTGATAAAACGAACTGGATCGATGTCTTCTTGGGTAGGACCGGCATTAATTAATACTTTTTTTCCAGTTAATTTCTTTTCTTGTTCAAAACAAGCATCAATCGCATCCACAATTGTATCAACAGAAGCAAGCTTTCCTTTGCCTACATCATTGCACGCAAGCATTCCTGTTTCGGGTTCAACAATCATATAACCTAATTCTTTGGCTTTCTTTAGATTTTGTTGGGTCACTTCATTTTCGTACATGTGAACATTCATAGCAGGGCAAATCATTTTTTTAGAATGGCACGCTAAAAAGGAAGTAGTGACAAAATCATCGGCTAAGCCATGAACAACTTTGGCAAGTACATTAGCACTACATGGAACAATCACAAATAAATCAGCCCAGCGTGCTAGTTCTACGTGTTCAATAGGGTCTTCAATATTTGAATCAAATAAATCTGAGTAACATGGATTATGAGAAAGTGTTTCAAATGTTAATGGGGCAACAAATTCAGTAGCGTGTTTTGTCATTAACACTTTGATTTCATAATCTTTTTTTGATAGTTTGCTTACGATGTCGCAAGCTTTATAAGCGGCAATCCCACCACTTACACCAATACATATATGTTTTTTCATTGTTTTTTTCCTCTTTTGAATGACTTTATTATATTCTTTTTAGCTTTTCAAGACAATGTGCTAAAATAAGGATATGAAAATAATTGTAGCATGTGATTCTTTTAAAGGATGTATGACAAGTGAACAAGCCAATCAAGCCATTGAACGTGGAATCCATAAAAGCAATCCCCATCATGAAGTGGAATGCATTCCAATGGCAGATGGTGGAGAAGGAACCGCTTATGTATTGGGTTCTTGTTTAAATGCGACTTTACAAGCTGTACAAACACTTGATGCTTATGGCAATCGTATCACAACAAATTATTATATTACCGAAGATAAAATAGCTATATTAGATGTAGCTAGTTGTATTGGGTTAAGCATGGTGGATAAGTTTCATCGTAATCCTTTTATTGTGAATTCTCGAGGAGTAGGAATCATGATGAAAGATGCCGTTAATCGTGGTTGTAAACAATTGATTATTGGACTAGGAGGAAGCAGTACCACTGATGGAGGAATGGGAATTCTTCAAGAATTTGGAGTTGATTTCTATAACAACAAAATGGAAAAATTAAAAGCGAATCCCTACGGACTTCAAAAGCTAAGATACATCGATAAAACGAAATTTCAAAAACCAGATGTGGATATTATCGTTGTGTGTGATGTGAATATTCATTTATTAGGAGAAAATGGAACAACGCATTTCTTTGGGAAACAAAAAGGATTCTATCCATCTCAGATGAAAGAAGTCGATAAATGGATGGCCAATTATAATAATTGTATAAAGAAAACTTTCCATGTTGATTTAGATCAATTTGAAGGTGGTGGATGTGCCGGAGGAATTGGTGCTTGTTTAATGGGACTTTTTGATGCGAAAATGCTTCCGGGAGCCAATTTAGTTGCCCAAAAAAGTAAACTAGAACAACGCATTCAAGACTGTGATTTAGTAATTACCGGGGAAGGTCAAACCGATCGTCAAACGGAATTTGGTAAAGTTCCTTTTGAGATTCTACAAATTGCCAACCGTTATCATGTTCCTACGATTTGTTTAAGTGGGGCCTTGGGAATTGGTTATCAACAATTGTATAAACACGGGATGGCTGGTATTTTTTCAAGTAGTGATCGTGCCATGACTTTTCAGGTTGCGATTGACAAAGGGGAAGAAAAAATAGAAAATTTAGCTTATGCGATTATTCATTTAATTGATGCGATTAAGGGGGACATATGAAATTTATAAAATGCATTGTAGCAGTTTGTATGATGTTGCTGTCTTGTTCTTGTGCTAAACAAGAGCCTTACCAACAAATTGAAATCACAACAGAAGAATTAAAAGAAAAACTGGATAATAAAGAAACATTTAAATTTATGGTGATTCGTGATAATTGTGAATTCTGTAATGCGTTGTATAACTACATTGATCAAACATCACAAGAACACGATGGTGTTATTTTATATACATTAGATTCTACTGATTTTTCTTTTAGTCGAGAAAGCCAAGAAGATGTATTGTCTTCTTCAACTGAAGAAGGACAGTATTTATTGGAACTTTGTCCTTATTTTTTATACACACCAACGATATATGTAGTTGAACAAGGAACAATTGTGAATAGCGGGATTGGTTTCAATGATTTGAATAAATGTGTTTCCATTTGGGACTTAGATTCTTTCATTGATTTCAATGAAGCAGAGGAAATTGAGTTTTGGGAATTTATTTCTTGAAACTTTTTTCATTATTTTTGAAAACAAATTTGAAAATGTAACTATTATTGATTATAATACTCTTACGGAGGTTAGAGTATGGCTATAGAAAATAATGCGACATTTTGGCAAAAAATCGATACAATCTTATTATCAAGCAATATTACGATTGATCGACCTAAGGGAACATGCCATTTCAAATATAAAAACTTAATTTATCCAGTTGACTATGGATTTTTAGCAGACACATTAGGATCGGATCAAGCTCCTATTGATATTTTTGTGGGAAGTAAGGATTCCAATGCGGTAGAAGCTATTGCGATTAGTGCCGATATTTTGAAAAAAGACTGTGAAGTAAAATTGTTGTTGGGTTGTACGGATGATGAAATGTTATCAATCATGGAATTTTTAAATCAGACAGAATTTCAAAAGGCAATTCTAATTCATAGAGGAAATCAAATTCCTGCTTGGGCAAATGAGGATTAACGGTGCAATCGCATCGTTTTTTTTATATAATAGAGTATATGGAAACATTTGAAATAAACAAAGCACTCGCTTATTTGAAACAAAATTATGTATTGTATTGCCTTGAGGCAAAGACGATTTTATTTATTAAAGATAGTATGATTGTGTTGCACCATGAAAATTGGCATTCTAAAATCAATGAATCTGATTTTATAAATTCTTTTTCGGATTCTCATTTTCAATTGATTGAAAAAAGTAAAGAAGAATTTATTTCTAAAGAAAAAGATGATGAATACTACCAATGGCGTTTTCATCATCAATAAGTCAGTCTATCATGTGCATCCAGGTTGCCTGATTCAATTGTTCAAAATATTGTTTCGCATTTGTGATATCCATATTAGTCCACTGTGAAAACAATTTATAGTGATTTAAACGTACAAGAATCGTTCCTTCTTGTCTTGGATAATCCAATAAGAATAATTTTTCAAAGCGTTCATATTCACTTACGACAAAAGAAAGGGCACTTGTTCGTAAAGAAAGATAATGGAAGGCATCATATACGCTAGCACTATCTAAATACATCATGTAATCAATACGAATAAAGTCTTTTAGGTTTTTATAAATTAGAAATCCCGTAATTTCATTGTCATGTTTAGTGACAATGATTTTTTTATTGGATGCGATTTGATAGTTTAGGAAAGTATCTAATTCTTTTTTTGTGTAATGGATACATCCATTAAAATTAGATAGAAAAGCTTCATAAACTGGAAATAAATCCATTTCTTCATGATAAGTAAATACATTCTTATCATTTCCTTTTTCACATTTATATGCTGGAATACAGTATTTCAATGTTTTTGAAATAGGATAAAAACTACGAGACTCAAATAATTTGGGAAAAGTTGTGTATACAATTGTTAATAAATCATTAGCTGAACTTTTATTAAGGGCTGCTTCTAATAAACTTGAAAAATATTTTCGTTGACGATAATCGGGTAAAGTAGCAGCCATAGTAAATACGGTAGCCATACATTTATTGTTGCCATTGTAGAATACTTTTCTTTTTGTTTGTAGACAAGAAACAACGCGATTATCCACTATCATACAAAACATACTCGATGGATCAAATTCGTATTTCATCCAAGCTCGTATTTGTATGGAATCCATATGAAGAATCGATTTCTCCAATAAAGATTGAATATCACTTTCTAGCCCAATGGCATTGTGCAAAATCATTGTTCATTGTCCTCATGTTCTGTGTATTCAACATCAATCACATTATCATCTTGAGTAGAACTTGATGTGGAATCATTTTTATGTATTTTATATTTACGAATAAATAAGGCAACAATCCACAGTACAATTAATACCGGAAGTAAATAAGAAAGCATAGGTATTATAATGCTGAATAAGATTAATATAATAAGTAATAAAATGAAAAATTCCATTGTGTCCTCCGTTTAAATAACTTTTTCTTTTTCTATGTCTTGAATCCAAATGGGGGTAATTGCTCCATTTGATAGTTCCATTAAATCTTTAGAAAGATCTTGTTCACTAATATATTTATATTTTACCATTTCGTTATAGTCAATTGATGTGATTTCAATATTATTTTTACGAAAATAAGCTTCGACTTTTCCAATCCAATCATAACCAAAAGTAATTTCATATTCATGAAATAAGCTAACTTCCGTTAATGTGGCTTTTTTTAAGGCTTCTTGAACACTAGAACTATAGGCTTTGACAAGTCCACCTGTTCCTAATTTGATTCCTCCAAAATAACGAACAACTACGATAAATATATCTTGCATCTGTTCATGAAGCAATACATTCAACATAGGGTGTCCGGCTGTTTGGGCAGGTTCTCCATCATCGTTAGAACGAACAATGTTTCCTATAACCATAGCTGTACAATGATGCGTGGCATCGGGATGTCTTTTTTTGATGATTTTTAGAAATTCTTTGGCATCTTCTTCGTCGTTGGTGCGATGAAGATATGTAATGAATTTACTTTTTTTTATTTCAATTGTGTTTGAACTATCTTCTTTAATTTTAGGCATATTTGTATTATATAGAATAAAATGATTGATTTCTATCATTTTAGTGCTATTATTACAAAGTTCTTTTTACAAAATGAGCATCAAATGTTTACTTTTATTTATTCATAAATAGGACTACAATAGAAGAAAAGCGAGGAAGAATATGGAAAAAGATATTAATGAAATTTCTTTTGAAATTATAGCTTATTCAGGAGATGCTCGTTCTTTTGCGTTTCAAGCTTTAAATGAAGCTAAGAAACAAAACTATGAAAAAGCAGATGAATTGCTGCAAAAAGCTAAAGACGCCGATGTGAAAGCACATCAGGCGCAAACAGATCTATTATTTGATGAAATGGCTGGTAAAGAAAGTAAAGTAAATGTTTTATTGGTTCATTCGCAAGATCATTTAATGACAAGTATGTTAGCTCTTGAATTAATTGAAGAAATGATAGAACTGTATAAAAAAGTTGATCAAAACCGATAATGGTTTTTGTTTAGTAGAAAGGAGAGATTATGACTAAAACACAAAGAAAAAAGAGTATTGTTGTGATTCTTTTACTAGCTGTTGTATTTTTTGTATTGGCACTGATTGTTCCTAGTCAACCGGCTAGTGAAACCATTCAAGAAGTAATGAAAGATGGCGTATTACATGAGGCCAATAAAATTTCATTATTTGGACTTGAAGTGAATCCTGGTTTAGTTTCAGGCTTTGTAGTAACAGGAATTATATTAACGATTTGTGTATTTATTCGCATCTTCTTAATTCCTAAATTTAGCTATGTTCCATCAAAAGCCCAAGTAGTGATTGAAATGGCAGTTGGGTATTTCCGTGATTTAGCTAAGTCAAATAGTCCTCATCGAAATAAATTCCTTGGAGCGTATGTATTTGCGGCTGGAGTTTATATTTTTGTGGGTACTTTATCCGAGTTATTTGGAATTCAATTGATCACAACAACAGGAATAAGCATTGAATTATCAGCGCCTTTATCTGATATAAATGGAGCTATCGCTATGGGGTTCCTCTCATATTTTGTGATTTTATCAGGTGGAATTATCAGTAATGGTCTAAAAGGAGCTGGAAGTGCATTAAAAGATTTCTCATTACCAATTTCAATGAGTTTCCGTTTATTTGGAGCATTATTGAGTGGATTATTGGTAACTGAATTAGTGTACTACTACATTAATTTAAGCTTTGTTCTACCGGTAATTGTCGGAATTTTATTTACTTTATTACATGCCCTTATTCAAGCATATGTATTAACGATGTTGACAGCTCTATTCTATGGAGAAGTTAGCGAACCTAAAAAACCAAAAGGAGAAAAGAAATGAAAAAATTAATGAAAAGCGTTATTTCAAGTACAAGTTTAAGTACAATGATGTTTTTAAGTCAAATGAATGTATTTGCTCAAGAAGCATCACAAGCATCTTCTAAAGCAATGCCAGCAGCTGTTGCCATTGGTCTTGCTGCTGCGGCTGGTGCCATTGCCATGGGTATGGCTATTAGTAAAGCTTGTGAAGGTGTATCTCGTCAACCAGAAGCAAGCGGTAAAATCCAAACTATGTTGATGTTAGGATTAGTTTTTATTGAAACTGCGATTATCTATGCATTAATTGTTGCGATTTTAATTATCTTCGTATTATAGGAGGGGTTTTATGCCTTTAAATATTGATTTCCAACAAATTTTTCTTCATTTATTTAACTTCGTGCTTTTAGGAGGCGGGCTATATTTATTGTTGTATAAACCCGTTGTAGAATTTATGGATAAGCGACAAGCTTACTATGAAAGTTTGGAATCTGACAAGAAACAAGCACTTCAACAAGCACAAGAAAAAGAAGAATTATATACTAAAAAATTAGATGAATTTGACCAGGATATGGCTGCTCATAAAGCAGAGGCTATCAAAGAATGCGAAAAATTAGTGAATGCGAGAATTGAAAGTGCCAAAGAACAAGCTGACAAGATTGTTAAGGATGCACAAGTAAAAGCTGAAATTCATCGTGATAAGATGGTTGAACAAGCCAAAGAAGAAATTACGGATTTAGCTCTTTCAACTGCTAAAAAGATGATGGAACAAGAAGATATGTATTCTCAATTCGTTAAAGCCGCTAATGAAGGTGAGCAAGATGAATAGTCCTAAAAAAGCCATTCTTTATAGCGCTCAAAAACCTACAGAAGCTCAAAAACAAGAAATACTTGATTTTTTAGAAAAGAAATATGACTGTGAAGTGTTATTGAAATATGAATGCGATGAAAAATTAGTCAATGGTTTTCGTATTTCAATAGGAGATGATTTCTATGACTGGTCAGTAGAAACGCGTCTACAACAACTTCAAAATCAATGGATGAAATCGTTAAAGAAATCCAATAATCAAATTATTCCTCTTTTACAAGATTCCCTTGAAAACTGGACACCAACGGTTATGGCCAATCAAGTGGGACATGTATTAAGCGTGGGAGATGGAATTGCCACAGTAAGTGGTTTACAAAAAGCTGAATATGGAGAAATTCTAATTTTCACAAATGGAATTCGAGGAATGGTTCAAGACCTTAGAAAAAATGAAATAGGATGTATCTTATTTGGCGATGACCGTGAAATTAGTGAAGGAAGCATTGTTAAGCGAACAGGAAAAATGGCTGGAATTCCAGTTGGAGAAGGATTTATTGGTCGTGTAGTTGATGCCTTAGGAAATCCGATTGATGATTTACCTGAAATTGAAGCGGAAGACTATTATCCAATTGAACGACAAGCTCCTTCTATTATTGAAAGACAAAGCGTCAACAAGCCAATGGAAACCGGATTATTAGCAATTGATTCAATGTTTCCAATTGGTAGAGGACAACGTGAATTAATTATCGGAGACCGTCAAACAGGAAAAACAGCTGTTGCTCTAGATACAATTGTGAATCAAAAAGGAAAAGATGTGATTTGTGTCTATGTAGCGATTGGCCAAAAAGCTAGTTCAGTAGCACAATTATGTCAAAACCTAAGACAAAGAGGCGCTATGGATTATACAATCGTAGTTTGTGCCACAGCAAGTGACAGTGCTCCTTTACAATACATTGCCCCTTATGCAGGTACATCGCTTGCCGAATTCTTTATGCATAAAGGAAAAGATGTATTAATTGTTTATGATGATTTATCAAAACACGCTATTGCCTATCGTACACTAAGCTTATTGTTAGAAAGAAGTCCAGGACGTGAAGCCTATCCAGGAGATGTTTTCTATCTTCATTCACGTTTATTGGAACGTTCAGCGCATTTAAGTGATGAATTAGGTGGAGGAAGTTTAACGGCTTTACCAATTGTAGAAACACAAGCAGGAGACGTATCGGCTTATATTCCAACTAATATTATTTCTATTACCGATGGACAAATTTTCCTTGAAAGTAATTTATTCTTCTCTGGACAACGACCAGCGGTTAATGTTGGTTTATCGGTTTCTCGTGTTGGAGGAGATGCGCAAATTAAAGCGATGAAACAAGCCGTTGGATCTCTTCGACTTGAATTAGCGCAATATCGTGAAATGGAAGTCTTCACGCAATTTTCGAGTGACTTAGATGATTCTACGCGTGAACAACTTCGCTATGGACAAGGATTGATGAGACTTCTTCGTCAACCACAATTTTCACCTTTAACACAAGCTCAACAAATTTATGTTTTAGTAGCAGGTCTAAATCGCTTATTTGTGAATATTCCGCTAAACAAAATTGATAAAGTTAAACAAGAACTTGTTGAATATATTGATAACGTTGCTAGTGAAATTAGTGTTGAAATCAATCATACCAAAGTATTATCCGATGAAAATCGTGAACGAATCTTACTTTTAAGTAAAGAATTTATGAAGAAGGTTCCAGAATATGGCATCAACAAAGGAAATTAAAAACCACATTAACAGTGTGCGTGATACTCAAAAAATTACCAATGCGATGTATTTGATTTCGTCTACTAAACTAACAAAAGCTAAAAGGGAATGGGATCATACGCGTCCTTTTTTCCAATATACACAAAAAGAAATTAAACGAATTTTTCGTACAGCTCCCAATCTTCAATCGCGTTATTTCTATCCATCTCAAGATGAGCCACCTCTAGATGGAACCTATGGATGTTTAGTTATTACGGCGGATAAAGGACTAGCGGGTTCGTATAATATGAATGTCATCAAAGAAGCCGAAAAACTTTTGAATAAACACAAAGATACGAAGTTATTTGTGGTAGGAGAATATGGTCGTCGTTATTTTATGAAACATCATATTCCTATTGAACAATCATTTTTATACACTGCGCAAAATCCAACGATGGATCGCGCCAGAGAGATTTGTTCAATGCTTCTTGATTTCTATGATCAAGAAAAATTAGAAAAAATATATGTTGTTTATACGGATATGTCGGGTATCGAACAACAAGCCAAGGTATTCCGTTTACTTCCTTTCCATCGATTTGAATATATGGAAGAAGATGATCTCGCAACGGATTTTGAATTTAATCCATCTTTGCAGGATGTACTTGAAAAATTGATGCCAAGCTATATTGCTGGTTTCATTTATAGTGCACTTGTAGATAGTTTTTGTTCGGAACAAAATGCGCGTATGAGTGCGATGAATTCCGCAAATCAGAATGCCGAAAAAATCTTGGCGGAATTAAAAGTGGAATACAATCGGGTAAGACAAGCTGCTATTACCCAAGAAATAACTGAAATTAGTGCGGGTGCAAAAGCCCAAAGAGATAAACGAAAAAAGAGGGAGGTACAAGATGAACATAGGTAAAATTGTTGAAATTTCAGGTCCAGTCGTAGATGTACTATTTGAAAATGGTACCCTTCCTAAAATTAAAGATGCCCTTAAAGTTGAAGTTGATGGCGAAGTTCGCATTATGGAAGTTTCACAACAATTAAAGGATCATATGGTGCGTTGTATTATGTTAGCGCCAAGTGAAAAGCTTCACCGTGGTATGGATGTAGTTGCGGATGGAAAAACGATTGAAGTTCCAGTTGGTGAATGTACATTGGGGCGAATGTTTAATGTATTGGGAGAGCCAATTGATGGTAAAGAGGCTATTTCAAATCAAGAAACAAGATGGTCAATCCATCGTCAGGCCCCAGCATTTTCTGAACAACAACCAAGTGTTGAAATCTTAGAAACAGGAATTAAAGTCATTGACTTATTGGAACCTTATCCAAAAGGTGGAAAAATTGGGTTATTTGGTGGAGCCGGTGTTGGTAAAACCGTTTTAATTCAAGAGTTAATTCATAACATTGCCATGGAACATGGTGGATATTCTATCTTTACTGGAGTTGGAGAGAGAAGCCGTGAAGGAAATGATTTATGGAATGAAATGAATGAAAGTGGTGTTGCATCTAAAACAGCACTTGTATTCGGTCAAATGAATGAATCACCTGGGGTTCGTATGCGTGTAGCTTTATCAGGATTGACAATGGCTGAATACTTTAGGGACCATGAAAACAAAGACGTTCTTTTATTTATTGATAACATCTTCCGTTTTGTACAAGCAGGATCTGAAGTATCAACTTTATTAGGTCGTATGCCTTCTGCCGTTGGTTATCAGCCTACCCTAGCAAATGAAATGGGATCGTTACAAGAACGTATCACATCGACTAAAAATGGATCCGTTACTTCGGTTCAAGCTGTATATGTACCAGCAGATGACTTAACAGACCCTGCTCCGGCAACAACATTTACGCACCTTGATGCGACAACGGTATTGTCTCGTAAAGTATCGGAACAAGGAATTTATCCAGCTGTGGATCCACTAGAATCGACAAGTCGTATTCTAGAAGAAGATGTAGTGGGAACAGAACATTATCAAACAGCTCGTAAAGTACAAGAAATTTTACAGAAATACAATGACCTTCAAGATATTATTGCGATTTTAGGAATGGATGAATTAAGTGATGAAGATAAATTAATAGTATCACGTGCTCGTAAAATTCAACGTTTCTTATCTCAACCTTTCCATGTAGCGGAAAAGTTTACGGGAATTAAAGGTGTTTATGTTCCTTTATCAAAGACAATCGAAGGATTTAAAATGATTATTGATGGTCAAATGGATGATTATCCAGAAAGTGCATTCTTTAATGTCGGAAGCATTGATGATGTAATTGCTCGAGGTAAAAAATAATGACTTTTACGCTTCATATTGTGGCCAGTGATCGTATTTTTTATCAAGGAGAATGTGAGTCATTAGTTATTCCTACGGATGATGGTTTGATTGGTGTTATGGCCAATCACAGCAATATGATTATGGCTATTGTTCCTGGTGAACTTCAATTTCAAGTACCAGGAAAAGAAAGAGAAATTTGTGCCATTGGTTCGGGTATGTTGAAAGTCGAAAACAACGATGTCCTTGTGTTATTAGACAGTGTTGAACGACCTGATGAAATTGATGAAAAGCGTGCCCAACAAGCGGTTGCCCGCGCTAAAGAAGAAATGCTCCAAAAAAAGAGTATTCAAGAATATCATGAAGCCCAAGCTCATTTAGCACGTGCACTATCAAGATTAAAGGTGAAATCGCATTGATTTCACCTTTTTTTAACATACTTGGAAAATATAGAATTTTAAATAGTTTGTTTCATCGACATTCCATAAAATTGGATGATCACATGCTTGTTGGCGAGCTTCGATTTGGCGCAAAGCCACATTGGCATCTTTAGCCGCATCCGCAAGCATTTTTCTAAATAATTCATCACTCATAAAATGGGAGCAAGAACAAGTGGCTAGGTATCCACCTCTAGGAAGAATTTTCATTGCTCGATAGTTAATTTCTTTATATCCTCTTGTCGCATCTTTAATGGTATTTCGACTTTTGGTAAAAGCAGGTGGATCTAGGATAATAAAGTCATAAGGATGTTTCTTTTCTTTATCTAATTGCGTTAATAAATCAAAGACATCACAAACTTCAAAAGAAATATTATCTAAGTGATTACGACGAGCATTTTCTCTAGCCATTTCAATAGCCGAACTTGAAATATCAACGCTTGTAACGTGTTTAGCGTTTCCTTTTGCGGCATTTAATCCAAAGGAACCTGTGTGTGTAAAACAATCTAAGATTGTTTTATCTTTGGAAATACGACGAATGGCTTTACGATTATATTTTTGATCTAGGAAAAAACCAGTCTTCTGCCCATTTTCGACATCTACTTGATAGATAATCCCATTTTCAATGATTTCAACAAGAGCACTATCGGGATGGGAAATTCCTTCATACCATCCTTTATATTCTTCCATTCCTTCTAATTTACGAATAGATACATCATTTCTTAGATAAATACCTTCAATGTTTTCGCCCATTTCCGTTAAAATATCATAGAACGCTTTTAGAATCACATCTTTAATTTTGTCCATTCCCAAACAAACAAATTGAACCGATAATAAAGTATTAAAACGATCAATTGTAAGTCCAGGAAATTGATCGGCTTCACCATGAACTAAGCGACAACACTTAAAATCTTCATCAGGCATAACCGTTTGACGATATTGAATCGCATATTTAGCACGGCGATACCAAAAGTTTTCATCAAACGTATCATTGGCATTGCGAGAAATTAAGCGAACTCGAATTTTAGAATGAGAGTTATAAAATCCGGTTCCCATATATGTATTGTTAGCCATGACATCGACTAATTGACCATCTTCGGGATTATTGATCACATCTACAACTTCTCCTTCATAAACCCAAGGATGACCTTCTTGTAAGAATTTCTTTCCTTTTTTTGTGATTTGAATAATAGGATATTGTCTTATTGTTTTCATTTTTTCTTTCTCTTCTTTCTAACAGAATATCCAAAAGTTCCTAATAAATTACCTAAATCATAGTATTCCCCATGAGAATAAACAATTGGTTTTGTTTTTTCTAGAGCAAGGCGTCCGTTTTCTTCTAAACAAGCTTCATCAACTTGTACATTGAGTACATCGGCAATGAACATATGATGAGAACCGAGTTCTAATATTTCTTTTACTCTACATTCAATGTTGACAGGACTTTTGGCAAGAACAGGACAATCAATTTTAATGGCTGGTTCTTTTTCAAGATTCATTTCCTTAAATTTATCGACATTTCTTCCTGATCGGACTCCACAAAAATCAGTGGCTTTGACGAGTTCTTTGGTTGTTAAGTTAATGGTGAAAATACCACTTTCTTTAATTAAATCATACGAATATCGTTCAGGACGAACGGAAATATATACCATAGGTGGATTGGTACAAATGGTACCTGTCCAAGCGACCGTAACCACATTATCAATGTTGTTGTGACGGCAAGTAACTAATACAGCCGGTAAGGGATAGACCATGTTTCCTGGTTTCCAAGATTGTTTCATATAAGCTCCTTTCTTAGTTTTCTTCGAATTCGATTTATGTGTCTTTCAAAATCACCGTTATTTAAGATTTCAGCTAACACATATTGATCCAATGTTGGCACTGTACAAGAATAAAAATTGATTTTATCACAAAATTGTTTGGTGTAATTCTTTGGTAAAACCATATACGCAATTCGAATGGATGGCGCAATGGTTTTGGAAAAAGAATTCATATAGATAACACAATTATTGGGTTCCAATGAATAAATGGTATCTACAATTTTGGTTGATAAACAAAACTCAGAATCAAAATCATCTTCAATAATAAAGCCATTTCTCTCTTTGGCAAAGCGAATATATTCATTTCGCTTTGAAATACTACTTGAAACACCTGATGGATAGCTATTGTAAGGTGTAACGTGTAATACTTTGGCTTTTGTCTTTAGTAGTTGTTCACTTTGAATACCATCGTTTCCCATTTTCAATAAATCAATTTGAATGTGATTAGCTTGATAGACTTTTCTGATTTTTTCGTATCCAGGGTTTTCTAGGGCATAGATGTATTCATTCCCAATCATTTGGGTGATTAAGCCATATAAATATTCAGCACCAGACCCGATGATAATTTGAGCATTTTCAACTTCAATTCCTCGATTTCTTTTTAAATACTGACTAATCGCATTTTTTAATTCTTCACATCCTAAATTTGGGGATTTGACCATGATTGCTTCTTCGTTTTCTTGTAGTACTTTACGAATGGCTTTGGCATATAAGTGCGATGAAAAAGTATCTTGTTGGAGGGTATGAGATTGATGCATCACTTCAATAGTGTTTTCACTTGGATTGGAATACCATTCACTATCTTGATAAATGACATAGTAACCAGAGCGTTGTCTAGCTTCAATATAGCCTTCGTCCATCAAAATAGAATACGCATGTTCTACGGTAATGACACTGGTTTGTATGTCCAATGCCATTTGTCTTTTAGATGGTAGTTTATCTTGATAGTGCAGGGTATTGTTTATAATGTCATTTTTAATTTGATTGTATAGTTGCATATACGCATTGACATGATTTTCTTTGGTGATTGTGTATTTCATCTGGTCCTACTTTTCTATTAATTATTGACTTATTTTATAGTACCAAACTGAGATAAATTTTCAAGATAAGTTATATCAATTTATGATACAATACAAACAGAGGAAAACATGGCTAAAAAAAGAAAAAAAGTTAAACGAAATTATCGGCGTTTAAAAAAGATGATTGTAGGGTTCATTGTATTATTTATAATAGGGAATGTTGTATTTTTTAATTGGGATCGTATTTCTTTGTGGAAAAAAGGGTATACAAATGAACAATGTAAAATTATATTGAATTTATCGCAAGAAGAAATTGATGAATATCTTGGGCAAGATAAAATTGATATGAATCGTTGGGATGAATATTCCAATGGACATCATTACTATGATTATGAATTATATGAACAAGCTAACCCTGATTTATCAGATATGACAATCATTAAAAATGTGGATCGTCTATATGAAGTTTATGAAGAATTAATAAATTTAGGATTTACACGTGATTTTTGTCGGGAACACTATGCGGATTATGCGATTGAAGACTTTGAAGTCTTTGCGAATAATCAAATTGACTATGATACAGCTAAAAAGTATCTAAAAGTAAATGGTGTAGTGATTGAAGATATGCCTAAGTATGTGAATAGTGGAATGAGTGCGACTAAGGCAGTTATGAAATATTCATATGGGTTTATTGATGCATCAAAAAAATGTGATTACATCTATGAAGTGAATCCAGAAAATAGTTTATTTACGATTGTGAATGATCGCTTTGAATTAAAAGAAGACTATAAACCAGATGATTTAGTAAAAGCGGAAGTGGAAAAAAGTAGTGAGTGTAAATCAAGTAAATTAGTAGAAGAAGCAGCGTATTCATTAGAGGACATGGTGAATGATGCTAAGGATGAAGATTTAAACATTATATTAGATAAAGCATATATTTCTTATGGATATCAAGAACAAGAATACAATGAGTGTGTAAATTACTATGGTTTATGGACGGTTGAAAATGTTCTACAATTATCTAAACCAGGATGTGATGAACATCAACTTGCCACAACAGTCAATTTAACTTGTCAAAGTGCAATCGATGGAGAAGAAGACTTTGAAGATAGTGATGAATACAAGTGGTTAAAGAAACATGCTCATGAATATGGATTTATTTTTCGTTATCCTTCAAATAAATCGGATATTACCGGAAAAGAAGGTATTTCCAATCAATTCCGTTATGTAGGAGTTGATGCGGCTAGTGAAATAAAAGAAGATAGTTTATGTCTTGAAGAATATGTTTTACGTCATGGATTAGATTATACTATGAAAATTATCGAAGATGCAGGCTAGGTCTGTATCTTTTTTAAGGAGGAAGAAAATGGAAAAAGTGTATGTTTGTGGACATCGTCATCCGGATACGGATTCAATTGTTAGTGCGATTGCGTATTCGTATTTGAAACAAAGACAAGGGGAATATGCCATTGCGTGTCGATTGGGTCCAGTGAATCAAGAAACGAAGTATTTATTAAATCGCTTTGATTTTGATGAACCGGTAGCTTTAGAAGATGCACGAATTCGATTAAATGAAATAGATTTAGAAAAACCAATTGCGGTATATGAAGATGAAACAATTTTTGAAACACTAGATAAAATGAAGTATTATCAACAACCATATGTTTGTGTAGTTGACCATCATAATAAAGTAAAAGGAATGGTTACACGAAATGATTTAGCTGATATTGGTCTAGGGGATACGGCTTTAGGAATTGATTTACTTAAAAATGCTTCATTATCAAATATTTGTAAAACGTTACAAGGAAAAATTATCGTAGGCGATGAACAAATGCACTTAAATGGGAAAGTGAGTATTGTCGCTTTATCGAAGCGATTAAGTGCAGATTATGAAGTAAGAGATCGCATTGTGATTATTGGAGATGATCCAATTAGTCAAAAACACTTAATTCAAAAAGGAGCGGGTCTACTTGTTGTTGTATGGGCCAAAGAAATACAAGAAGATGTAATCGAATTAGCTAAGGAATATCATTGTCCTATTTTAATTAGTGGCTATGGAAGTATGAATACATCGCGTTATTTATTCTTTTCACCTTCTATTTCATCAGTGATGAAAGAAAATGTGATGTGTTTTTATGAAGATGAATATTTAGAAGATGTAGCTAAGAAAATGGTGCGTAAACGTTATCGTGCGTATCCTGTTATTGATAAAGAAAATTATTTAGTGGGATATATTTTAAAAGATCATGCGATGAATCATCAAAATAAAACTTTGATTTTAGTAGATCACAATGAATTTTCGCAATCCGTTAAAAATATTGAAAAAGCATGTGTAAAAGAAGTTATTGATCATCATCGTGTTTATGATTTTTATTCTAGTGAGCCTATTTTCTTTCGCAATGAAATTGTAGGAAGTTCGGCAACGATTATCACATCAATGTTTATGGAACAAGAAATAGAAATTCCCAAGAATTTAGCAGGGCTTTTATTAGGAGCTATTATTTCGGATACTTTGAATTTTCAATCGCCTACCACTACAGCCAAAGACATCCGTATTGCCGAAAAACTAGAAGCCATTGCTCAATTAAATATGGATGAATTTGCGTATGATATTTTATTTATGAATTCGAATATTGAATCTAAAAATATATCGGATTTTCTAAAAGAAGATGTAAAATCATTTGATATTGAAGGATATCGTGTTATTATTGCTCAAGTTGTGATTCCTTCATGTGATTGTATGAAAACAATGCACGAAGCCATTCAAGAAGAACTTGTTCATTATGCTCGAAAAAAAGGATGTGACTTAGTGTCGTTAGTTTTAACGAGTGTAACGGATAATGGGTCTTATTTCTATAATGAAGGAAAAATATCACAATGGGTTGATCAGGAATTGGAAATAGAACATGGATATCCTAAGTTTTTAGAAAACATTGTGTCTAGAAAAAAACAAATTGTACCAATGATTACCCAAATTATCCAAAAAAACGCATAAGGAGACAGAATGAAAACAATAGCGATTATTGCCACTGGTGGAACCATTGCCGGAGTGGGAAAAGATGGAAAAACAGTTGTGTATCATGCCGGAGAAATTGATGTGAATGATATTTTAGAGTCGATTCCTCAAATTAATGAAGTGGCACATTTAAAAACTTTTCAATTATATAATGTAGATTCCAATGAAATGGATGAAGAAAAATGGATGGGTCTTTCGAATATGATTAATTCTTTAGTATTAGAAGAAGACATTGATGGAATTGTAGTAACCCATGGAACAGATTGTATTGAAGAAACATCGTATTATTTAACACTTACATTGAATACGAATAAACCCGTTGTTTTAACAGGCGCTATGCGACCAGCAACGGCAACAAGTGCCGATGGCCCTTTTAACTTATATCAAGCAGTAAGTTTGGCAAGCAATGACAGTGCATATGGAAAAGGGGTTATGGTCTTATTTTCAAATACCATTTATTCGGGAAGAGATGTTCAAAAGATAAATAACTTTAAAGTAGATGCCTTTGGTCAAAAGACATTTGGTTGTCTTGGCTATATGCAAGATGAAGTACCTTATTTCTTTTCAGATACTTTCAAAAAACATACGATTCATTCCATTTTTGCCGGAAATTATAATTCTCTTCCTAAAGTAGGTGTAGCTTTATTTTATGCAGGGGCTTCGGCTGATATTTTGTATCATTTAGCACAATCGAATGAAGGAATTGTCATTGTAGGAGCTGGTTCTGGAAACTACAATGAAAAATGGAAAGAAGCTATCGAGGATTTATCAAAAAAAGGAATTATCTTTGTTCGTTCTTCGCGTGTACAAGAGGGAATTGTATTTGATGATGAAGTATTTGATCCACATCATTATTGTATTTCTTCTAATACATTAAGTGGCCAAAAGGCAAGGGTGTTGTTGATGTTGGCTTTAAAGAAAACCAAAGATAGAAACCAGATTCGTCAAATTTTTGCGCAATATTAATAGTCCGTGGCAGGACTATTTTTTTGTGATATACTTCTTTCATGAGAAAAGATTATTTGAAATATACAGATATTGAATTATATCAAGATGAAGAAATGTTTAAATATAATTCGGATACGACGGCTCTTGGAATGTCACTTGAGGAAATGAAAAATCGCACGGTATTGGATATGGGGTGCAACAATGGATCGTTATTGTTGTATGCGTATATGAAAGGGGCAAAGCGATTCATTGGATGTGATATTTTTCAAAAGGCTTTGGATTTAGCTGAAATGAATTTAAGTAAATATACGGATAATTATGAATTTCATTGTTGTCGGGTACAAGACTTAGAAATTGAACCTGTTGATGTAGTGATTTGTAATCCGCCATATTTTAAAATGACACGAGACATTAAAGAAGATGAATATTATAAACGAGCAATGTTTGATGAATCAATGCCATTAGAAGATATGTTTAAGTGTTTTCGTAAGTTTTGTAAAGACAATGGTGTTGTATATACGTTGTATCCGGCAAATCGTTTTGTGGAATTTTATCAAATGGCTATTAAATATAAAATGAAGTTTATGTCACTTCGTTTTGTGTATGATAAAAAGAAAAAATTTGCGCTTCGTTTTATTGTAAAAATGAAAATTGGTCCGATGACAGAATTAAACATATTAAAACCTATTTATATAGATCGAGGAGATGTGATTTTTGATGAAGATTAATATTCTTCAATTATTAGATGGTGCCAAACAAGCAAAAGGAATTACTGTCATTATTGATGTGTTTCGTGCTTTTAGTTTAGAGGCTTATTTAATAAGTCAAAATGCGAAATTGATTATTCCAGTCGCAAGTCAACAACTAGCTTATGACTATAAAGAAAAAGATCCTTCAATTTTATTGATTGGGGAAAGAGAAGGTAAAATACTACCTGGTTTTGATTTTGGTAATAGTCCAAGTCAAGTTGAAGGAATGGATTTCAGTGATAAAGTGATTGTCCATACCACAAGTGCAGGAACGCAAGGATTAACTTCAGCTAGTCAGGCTGATGAAATTTTAACGGGTAGTTTTGTGAATGCCAAAGCCATTGCGGATTATATTAAATCTAAAAATCCAGAGGAAGTGTCTTTGGTTTGTATGGGATGGATGGCGAGTACACCTACTCAAGAAGATACTATGTGTGCGCAATATATTAAGAGTTTAATTGAAGGAAAAGAATATACATTGGATTTTGATTTATTAAAACAAACAAGTGGGGCTAAGTTCTTTGATCCATGTCAACAAGATGTTTTTCCACAAAGGGATTTTGATTTGTGTACCAGGGTAAATGTATTTGATTTTGTGTTGAAATATGAAAATGGCAAAATCATTAAAATTGGTAGAGTCTAGGCTCTACCAATTGTTTCTTTAGAAGCACAGATTTTATCAGCTAAGCATAAAACCCAGCTTTCTTTGTATTTAGGTGGAAAGGGATTTAAAGGAAACATGTGTTTCACAATCATATCCTCACATTTTTCATTGATTGGGAATTGTTTTTTGGCGTTTTTCAAGGCAAAATAAGGATGTCGAAACCCATGAAAGCGGTGCCATGATTCTTTATCGTGCCAGTCATAAAGAAAAAAGTCATGTAGTAAAGCACCACGAACAAGGGTTTCTTCATCGAGTTTTAAATGAAATAAATCATTGATATATAAGCACATTCTTGCCACGGCTATAGTGTGATCATAAACACTTATGTTTCCGTGTTGAATGGCTTTTTTTCGATTTGAATGGAATCGCTAGATAAGATGTCGTGTCCAAATTTTTGAATTAATTTTGTGTATTTCATTAAAAAGCGCGATTCAATATTTCGATAATGTCTTCTTTTGATAAAGGCACAAAGCTTCCTTTACATTTAGAAGCTGCTTTTGTGGCCATGATTTCAAAGTTATCTTTATTTGTGATTCCAGTTTCGCGAAGAGTTGATGGTAATTCCATCGTATCGAATAAAAATTCTTTTAATGATTCAATTCCCATTTGACTTGCCAACAAATCATCTTTTTGTTGGATGCCAAAGACGTTTCTTGCCATTGTGGCCATTTTCTTAGCTGTTTTTTCATTTAAGATGTATTCCATCCAAACTGGAGTTAAAATAGCTAGGCCTTCGCCATGTGTTATATCATAATAAGCAGATAATTCGTGTTCAATTGGATGGATGCACCAGCTGACTTCACATCCACGTTTAATGGTTCCATTAATCGCAAAACTTGAGCACCACATTAAACTTGCACGAGCTTGATAGTTTGTTGGTTCGTTTAGGGCAATAGGTCCGTATTGAAGGCAACAACGTAAAATGGTTTCGGCAAAACCGGCTTGCATCTCAGTACCTTCAACGTTATTGAAATAGTTTTCAAAGGTATGTGACATCATATCGGCAACACCGGCTGCGGTTTGTTTGCGGGAAACAGTAAAAGTATATGTTGGATCAAGAATGGACATTTTAGGTTTTAGTAATTGGCCTCCGGTTCCTAATTTTTCATTTAAAGTTAAATCAGAAATAACGGCGTATTCATCCATTTCAGATCCTGTTGCCGCAAGTGTTAATACTGTATAAATAGGTAAAGCTTTTTTGATTTTTGTTTTATCAAGGACTAAATCCCATGCATCGCCTTCGTAACAACTACTAGCGGCAATGACTTTCGCACAATCTATGGTAGATCCACCTCCGATGGCAAATACCATATCAATGTCGTTTTCCTTACAGATTTGAGCTCCTTTTCTTACGGTTTCAATGCGAGGATTGGGTTCGACTCCTGATAGTTCATAAACAGTTAAATCATTTTCTTTTAAAATATTCATTGCTTCATCGTATAATCCGGATTTTTTAATGCTTCCAGATCCATAGACAAGAAGTAAACGATTTCCACTTTCTTTTAATTCACTTAGATGGGATATTTGTCCTTTTCCAAAGTGAATCATAGTGGGAACACTATAGGTAAAGTTATTCATGTTTAATCCTCCTAGTTCGATTATAGTACAAATAGTAATCAATTTTCAAAAGTCCTTGTTTTTTTGAATGAATTTTAATAAAATTCATTCATGAACAAGCAAATTAGAAATTCATTTTTATTGGCTTTTGCCGCTCTTTTATGGGGAATTAGCTTTGTATTTCAAAGTGAAGGTGGAGATGCGATTGGACCATATTCATTCAATTGTATTCGTTGTTTTATAGGCTCAGCGGTATTGCTTCCTGTTATTTGGTTTTGTGATCGTTTATCCATTTCCAAAAAACCACAAACCAAACAAGACAAAAAAACACTTTGGTTAGCGGGATTGAGCAGTGGATCGTTATTGTTCATTGCGACCAATCTACAACAATTGGGAATGTATTTTGGAACACCTTCTTCTAAAGCTGGATTCTTAACAGCGTGCTACATTGTTTTAGTGCCAGTATTTGGTTTATTTTTAAAGAAGAAATGTGGATGGAATATATGGATTGGTGTCATACTTTGTGTATGTGGTTTATATTTTCTATGTATTAATACGACTCTTTCATTAGAATTTTGGGACTTCTTAACGATTCTTTGTGCCCCGGTATTTGCCCTACAAATATTAGTGATTGATCATTTTTCACCGAAAGTGGATGGTGTTCGTTTATCTTGTATTCAATTTTTATTTTGTGGATTGTTTACAGCTATTCCTATGTTCTTTTTAGAAATTAATAGTACTTGGATTTATCAATTTAATGCTTCGGCATGGGTTTCTTTATTGTATGCAGGTATTTGTAGTTGTGGAATTGCGTATACACTACAAATTATTGGTCAAAAAGATTTGAATCCAACGATTGCTTCAATGATTATGTCATTGGAATCGGTGTTCTCGGTTCTGGCAAGCTGGTTATTGTTAGGACAAGTATTGTCTTCTCGTGAAATAGGTGGTTGTATCTTGATTTTTATAGCTATCATATTGGCTCAGCTTCCAATGGATTCTATTTATCAGTTTATTCCAAGTTTAGTAAAAGTAAGAGAATAGTGGGTAAAAACACTGTTCTTTTTTTTTATTTTTTTGTATAATGTAACTACAAGTAAATAATTTGTCATGACAGGGGTGCCAATAGGCTGAGATGGATTACCAATCCCTTATGACCTGATCTAGTTAATGCTAGCGTAGGGAGTCATATCAAGAAGAAAATATGACGTCCTTTGACGTCTTTTTTTGTTGAAAGGAGGAAAAATGAAAAAGAAAAAAATTTTGATACCCTTGGTTGTATTTATTTGTGTCATTTTCCTATGGGAGGGATGTGTAAAACTATTTGATATTAGTTTATATATTCTTCCTGCTCCTTCAATGATTTTACAAGCAATCATTTCTAATTTTAGTGTTTTATGGATGCATTCCATGGTGACTTTAAAAGAAGCTTTGATTGGTTTATTCATAAGTACATTATTAGCTATTTTCATTGCCATAGGAATGGATTTATCAAAGACATTTAAAAGCAGTGTCTATCCATTTTTAATTGTGACTCAAACTGTACCCGTTATGGTTCTTGGTCCTTTGTTTTCAATATGGCTTGGCTTTGGAATGGCACCTAAAGTATTGATTGTGATTTTTATGTGTTTCTTTCCCATTGCGATTTCGTTTTGTGATGCATTGGGACAAGTGGATCTCAAACAAATTAATTTATTAAAGAGTTTTGGTGCCAATACGTTTCAAATCTATAAAATGGTTAAAATTCCTGCTGGGGCCATTGGTCTATTTTCAGGATTGAAAGTAGCGGCAACCTATTGTATAGGAGGAGCCATTGTAGGGGAATGGCTATCAAGTAGCGCTGGACTTGGGTATTACATGTTACGAGTAAAGAATGGTTATATGTTAGATAAAGTATTTGCTTGCGTTGTTGTGATTATTTTGTGGAGTATTTTATTAAATGGTGTAGTCACACTTATTGAATATATTTTATTTCCACATTTAAAAAAAGGAGAAAAGAAATGAAAAAACTACTAACAGCTGTTTTATCTTGTGTTCTTGTTTTTTCTTTAACAGCTTGTTCAAGTAATGATACACAAGATAGTAATTCAGATTTAACGAAAGTAACTTTAATGTTGGATTATACACCTAATACCAATCATACAGGATTCTATGTTGCCAAGGAAAAAGGATACTATGAAGAAATGGGATTGGATGTTGAAATTATTGAACCAGGAGACAATGCCACTACAAGTATGGTAGCTACTGGAAAAGCAGATTTTGGTGTGTCTTATCAAGAAGATGTAACGTATGCTCTAACGGCTCAAGATGCTTTACCAATTAAAGCGATTGCGACAATTATTCAACATAATACATCTGGTTTCGTGTCTTTAAAAGATGCCAATATTAATAGTCCCAAGGACTTTGAAGGAAAAACATATGCGGGATGGGGTGCTCCTAGTGAAGAAGCGGTCATTCAAGCGGTTATGAAAAAAGAAAATGCGGATTTCTCAAAATTGACAATTGTGGGAGCCGATGGTTCTGGTGTTGCTGGTTTATCAAGTGAAACTGGAGACAATAAAGTAAATTTAAATTGGGAATTCTATGGATGGGCTGTTACTCGTGCGTTAATGGATGGATATGATTTAAATTATATGCCATTAAATGAATTAGATGAACGCTTGGATTACTATACACCGGTTATCATCACAAATAATGATATGATTGAAAACAATCCAGAGATTTGTGAAAAATTCATGAGTGCAACGAAAAAAGGATATGAATATGCCATTGATAATCCAGATGAAGCAGCTACTATTTTACATGATGTTGCTTTATCGGATGTAGATTTAGATTTTATTAAAAAATCACAAGAATATTTATCTAAGCAATATGCTTTAGATGCACCTAGTTGGGGTGTTATGAAAGATGAGGTCTGGGATAATTATACGGATTTTATGTTTGAATATGGGTTAATTGATTCTAAAATTGATGCCAAACAACAATATACCAATGAATTTGTAGAATAGGAGTATTATGAAGCTTTGTGTAAAGGATTTATCGATTTCATTTGATCAGCTTATTTTAAATCACATTGATTTTCAAATTGAACAAGGTGAATTTGTAGCTTTGTTGGGTCCAAGTGGATGTGGAAAATCAACGATTTTAAATATTTTGGCAGGGTTATTAAAACAAGATAGTGGAATCATTGAAGTGGATGGACAATTAGTAGAAGGATTAAGTGATCATTTTGCGTACATGCCACAAAGTGATTTATTATTGGAATGGAAGACAATACTAGAGAATGTAACTTTGTATGGACAAATCAATCATGATAAAAATGCTAAAGAAAATGCACTAAAGGAGTTCAAAACCTTTGGCTTAGATGGATATCAAAATGCCTATCCTTCTCAGTTATCAGGGGGAATGCGACAAAGAGCGGCTTTTCTAAGAACGGCTTTATGCAAAGCAGATATCTTATTGTTAGATGAGCCCTTTGGGGCATTGGATGTCATAACGCGTAATGATATGCAAGATTGGTTATTGGATTTACGTAATCAATATAATCGTACGACTTTACTGGTAACCCATGATATTGATGAGGCATTGTATTTAGCGGATCGTATTTTAATTTTATCGCATCATCCGGCATCGATTTTAAAGGAAATCAATTTACATGGAATCCAAAAGAGTCGTGATTGGTTGTTTGAACAAGGAAATTTGAAAAAAGAGATTTATGAATTATTAAAAGGTGAAAACAATGCATGATGCTCATTTTCATATGTCAAAAGAATTATTTGATTTGTTTAAAGAAAATAAAATGAAGGGCATTTGTAATGTGGATAGTGTGGAAGAATATGAGTGCATACAATCTTTATTGAAAGAATATCCTTTTGAATTTAGTGTTGGCATTCATCCTTGGAAAGCAGATCAAATGAGTTTTGAAGAAATGAAATCTTTATTTTCTAAGACGAAATTTATAGGAGAAATAGGATTAGATAATACTTGGTGTGACATTGACTTGGATATTCAAAAAAGGGTTTTTATTCAACAATTAGAATTTGCATCTAAGTATCAAAAACCAGTAATCTTACATGTTAAGGGCATGGAACAAGAAGCTTTAAATTTAATTAAACAATATAAGAATACATATATCGTTCATTGGTATTCTTGTCTTGACTTTCTGAAAGAATACGATGAAGTTGTAGACTATTTTACCGTAGGTCCTTCTGTAGGAATTGATGAAGCGGTCACGAATTTAGTAAAAAATGTAGATGTTCATAAATTATTGTTAGAAAGCGATGGCATTGATGCCATTGAATGGGCAATACAGTCAAGGGATTATCTAAAAATGTTTAATCATTCAATAGAACAAATAAATGAAATTAAACAAATGGACTGTACAGATATTCTTGATCAAAATTTTAATCAGTTATTAAAAAGAGCGTAAGCTCTTTTTTTGATGACAAAATAAAAACAAATAGATATAATAAATCCCATGGAAATAGTAATGATATGTGTTTTAGTATTCTTAGCTGGGTTTGTCGATGCCATTGGTGGAGGTGGAGGACTCATTTCTTTGCCGGCTTATTTAATGGCTGGACTTCCTGTTCATAATGCCATTGCCACAAATAAATTATCAAGCTCAATGGGAACAACTGTTACAACCATTCGCTATGCCAGAGCGGGTTTTATTCAATGGAATATTGCCATTGTTTGTTTGGTATTTGCGATTATGGGATCGTCTTTAGGAGCGCATCTTGCCTTATTAATTGAAGATACTTTCTTTAAAAGAATCATGTTGATTGTGATTCCTTTAACGGCTTGTTACGTGTTATATCCTAAATCTTTAAAGGAAAAAGAACCTTTATCAAAACAAATGACAATTGCGATTAGTAGTGTGGTTGCCTTTGGTATTGGAATATACGATGGTTTTTATGGACCAGGAACGGGAACGTTTTTATTGATTTTATTGACTAGTTTAGCACATTTGAATCTGCAACAAGCCAATGGAATCACAAAAGTCATCAATCTAACTACGAATTATTCAAGTTTAATTGTGTATTTATTAAATGCCAAAGTATTAATTCCAATTGGTTTATTGGCAGGAGCCTTTAATATGTTAGGAAATTATATTGGTTCTTCGTATTTTAAAAAAGGAAGTTTTTCCGTAAAACCAATCATGATTTTTGTCTTAGTTATTTTCTTTGTGAAGACAATAATAGAAATCATCGGTTAACCACCGATGATTGCGTAAAATTGATCATAGGATTCATCCAGTAATTCATAGACATCGTCTTTGATTTTAAAACAAATGAAGTCATAGACACGACTATCGATTTGTTTTTGAATGATGGATTTTTCTATGATTTTTTTGTTTTTTAGAAACTGTGACTTAGGAACTTCACCGTCTTTATATTCTAAAGGGGCATTATCTTGTTCCATTAACTGATTTAATAATTGTTTGTCTTTCTTGTTCATAGAAGTCATGTAGTTCCATAAACTTGCGATTTTCTCTTGTTTCACAGCTTCTGGATTTTTCTTGATTAAAAACATAATATCACCGTATTCATTGTATCATAAAACAAATTATCTTTTTGCCTAGATTTAAGAATTCCTTAATTGCTTTTTAATTACAGGGGGGGGTATAATGTGCTTAACATAAAGATGTAATTTTTATTTCATTTTTATTAAAGCATTTCTTTTTATTTTTTTTTATCCTTTTTCAGAAAGGAGAGAAAAAATAAAAAAGAAGAGAAAAAAGAGAGGAAAAATTATGAAAGCTAAGCAAAGTAAGAAAACTGTAGCCGTTGCTTTGAGTGCCGCTATTGGAATGACAAATGCCGTTAGTCCTGTGGCAACTGTATTAGCCAACGACGACACTTCCCAACCTGATTCACAAATTGAATCGTATCAAGGAGTTGATTTAACCAACACGGATGTGGAAGAAAAAGTAAGTGCGTCTTTAGTCGTTCAGTATGTATTAGATGGAACAGTAATAGATGCCAAAACAATTAATGGATATGTGAACGATGAAATTTCTGTTGATTCATTACAATTAGATGGATACACCATTTCTTCTATTAAAGATAATGAACATCAAAAAGAATATCAATTAAATAATATTGAATTAGAATATGAAAACCAAACCATTCAAGTGGAAGTTTCTAAAATACAAGAACAAGTCAATCAATCTTGTACAGTTGTTTTAGAACATGTTGTATCAACTAACTTAGGTTCATTCCGTGATGAACAAACAATCACTATTAACCAAGATCAATTGGATTTAAGTATGTATGCGAAATCAATTGAAGGTTTACAAGTTGATTCAGTGGATACAGTAAGTACAGATGAATTTAATAATGAAACAATCTACAAAACAATTTCTTATTCTATCAAGAGTGGATATAAAGCAGTTTGGAAAAATGAACCAGCTATTATGCCTTTCTCTATTTATGTAGGAACTTTTGATGATATTGATATTGTTCCTGTAGGACAGATTCCAGTAACCGTTAAAGTTCAATATGAAGATGGAACTCTTTCTTCATTGGAATCAGTAATGGCAAATGAAGAAAATAATGGATATTCATTTACTTATTCATTAGATGGAAAAATCCCAGCAGGATATAGCGCAACGGTTAGTGAAGGATATACTTTAGAAGGAAATACAATCACATCAACTTTATCAAGTGAAGCAACAAGTGGAGAAGTAGTTGTTACGTTACAAGCTAATGATGTGACATATAAAGTAGTTACACGTGTTCCTAATGAAGGATATAAAGAAGTTGATTTAGATGATAAAGCTTCTTATACAGAAACAACAGAAACTGCTTCTGGTAAATATGGACAAATGTCAAATGTTGAAGCAGCTGTTAAGCCTGGATTTAGTGCTAAGGCAATTGCTCAACAAGAAATTAAAGATGGTGCAGTTGTTTATGTGGAATATGTACGTAATACATATGCACTATCATTTGATACAAACGGTGGATCTTATGTAAAACCTATTAAAGGTATTTATGAACAAACTGTATCTTTACCAACAACAAATCCTACTAAACAAGGATATACATTTGATGGTTGGTATTTGGATGAAGATTGTACACAAGAAGCTTCTCCAACTATCACATTAGATGGAAACAAAGTTGTTTATGCGAAATGGACTCCAGCTAAAGTTAATTACACAGTTGTTCACATGGTTGAAAAACTAGATGCCAATAATAAATCATATTATGTATTTGATAGTTCTCAAACTAAACAAGCAAATACAGAATCATCTGTAACAGGTCAAGCAATTGATACAAGAAATCTTAAAACAGATGAAAAAGCGTATTACCAAGTTAGCACAACAAAACAACCTACAACTGAAACAGTAAAAGCAGATGGTTCAACAGTTGTTTATCAATACTATGATTTAAAGGAATATACAATTAATTTCAATATTCATAGTCCTAGAAGGGTAACAGATGCCAAAATCACAATCAATGGTAAAGATTATGCCGATGTAGATGGTTATGATTATACAATTAAAGTTAAATTAGGTATGGATATTACTTCTATTTGGCCAAGTAATGCTACTGTTTCTTCTACTTCTACAAACTATCAATTCTATTCATGGAGTAGTGACAGTTGGTCTGCTCCCTTTGTCACAAAGAGATTTAATGCATCAAAAGAAGTGATTCCTGCAGGTAGTACAACTATTAATGTAACAGGTAATTGGGTAACTAATGCAAGCAAAAAGAGTGTTGAATACTGGTTAGAAAAACCAGATGGTTCTGGCTATGAAAAGAGTGAAGAATATAGTGAGTCTCCTATTTATTTGACAGGTGGTTTAAATCCAAAAGAACTATATGGTTATAAATATGATCATGAAAGTAATATTGAAACAGGTGGTTGGTTTCCAACGGTAACTACATATCGTTTCTACTATGATCGTGCTGCATTTGATATTACATACAAATATGGATCTCAAAATGTTAAGACAGTAAAAGATATTAAATTCGGTGCTGATATTAGTTCAAAGAACTACAACTATTATTTAGTTCCAGGTACTGTTGGTGTAGAAGATGATTACAAATTTGTTGGTTGGTATGATAATCCAGAATGCCAAGGTGATCCTTATAACTTCACTACAATGCCAGGTAATGCATTAGCATTGTATGCGAAATTTGAAGCTCCTAAGAAAACTGTTACTTTAGTTAAAAATAATGGTGAAGAAAATGAGTCTTTCAAAGTCACAAAACATGAAACAGCTTCTCTTCCTAGTACATTAAATAAAGAAGGTTATATATTCGATGGATGGTATGAAGATGCTGCTTGCACTAAAGAATATGATGTAAATGCTCCAGTAACTGAAGATATTACATTATATGCGAAATGGAATGCGAATACCGAAACAAGTTATACTGTTTCTTATATAGATGCTGATGGTACTGAATTGGCAGATGATAAAGTTGTAACAGGTACTGTTGGTGCGAATGTAAATGAAAAAGCAGTTAATATTAATGGATATATTGTTGATCAATATTCTAAGACGCTTACTTTAAATCCAGAAACTAGTAAAAATACAATCGTATTTACTTATACTAAGATTGAGGATTTAACTTACTCAGTACAATACAAATATAATGGTACTGTTAAAGAAAGTGAAAATGCTTTAGAAGCTAAGGCTAGTAAGTTTACTGTATACCCAAATCAAGACATCGCAACTAGATTATATAAACAAGGTTATACAATCAAGGATTTATATAAGACAGTTACAGTATCTGTAGATGGTGAAAATATTGTTGTCTTTGATTTAGAATTAGCTGACTATGACATTACTTATACTGGATTAGAAAATATTACTGGTTGGGATAATGGAAGTAAAGATAATCCAAATCCTTCAACTTATACAGTGGAAACACCTGATATTACATTAGTAAATCCTAAGAAAGATGGATATAACTTCAAGGGATGGGAATTGGTAGGTGTAACTACTGCTGGAACTCATGATGGAATGAATACAGTCATTTCTAAAGGCTCTACTGGAAACTTAACATTTAATGCGACTTGGGAAGAAAAACAAATTGCTGATTACTTCACATTGGATGCACAAGATAGTTCTAAGACATATGATGGATTAGTATTAAATCCTAAAGCCGCTTCTGTTTCTTTAAATGAAGGAAAAGAAGGAAATGTTGATGAAGTTAAGATCCAATATAGTGTTGATGGAACAAATTGGGTAAGTGATGTTAAAGATATTGCTTATACTGATGTAACAGAAGTAAAAGTAAAAGTTAAAGCAAGTAGTCAATATTATTTAGGTGAATTAAATAAAGAAGTTACACTAACGATTTCTAAAGCACCTGTTAAAGTTACAACTCCAACTAAATCTAAAGTTTATGATGGAACTCCATTAATTGCAGAAGGAAGTATTACTGGTTTAGTAAATGGGGAAACAGTTACATTTGCAACTACTGGTTCTCAAACAGGTGTAGGAACAAGTGATAATACTTATTCATTAACTTGGGATGGAACTGCCTCACAAGGTAACTATGAATTAAGTGAGAATATTGGAAAATTAACTGTAACTCAACAATCAATTGATGAAAACGATAAAGAGAATTATCTTGGTGTTAAAGTTGGTGAATTAGAAAATGTTGTTTATAACGGATTAGAACAAGCTCAAAAACCAACTGTTAAAGATAAAGATGAAAAAGATTTAGCAGAAAATACTGATTACACAGTAGATTTCTCTGAAGATGTAACAAATGTTGGTAAAGTAATAGTTACAATCACTGGTAAAGGTAACTACACTGGTACAGTCACTCGTACTTATGAAATTACTAAAGCTCCATTGAAGGTTACAACTCCAACTTCTTCTAAAGTATATGATGGAACTCCATTAACTGCAGAAGGAAGTATTACTGGTTTAGTAAATGGGGAAACAGTTACATTTGCAACTACTGGTTCTCAAACAGGTGTAGGAACAAGTGATAATACTTATTCATTAACTTGGGATGGAACTGCCTCACAAGGTAACTATGAATTAAGTGAGAATATTGGAAAATTAAGTGTATCAAATCAATCAATTGATCCTGAAAATCCAGCTTATAAAGGTGTAACAGTTAATGATCCATCTGATGTTGTTTACAATGGTAAAGAACAAAAATGGGCACCTGAACTTAAAGATAAAGATACAGTATTAACTAAAGATGTAGATTATGTTGTTTCTTATTCAGATGATGTTAAGAATGTTGGAATAGTAACAGTAACTATTACTGGTATTGGAAACTATGCTGGTGTTGTTACTAAGACATATCAAATTACTCCTAAGACAGTAACCGTTGTTACGGATTCAGATACTAAAGTATATGATGGAACTCCATTAACAGCTGGTGGAAATATTGGTGGTTTAGTTGATGGCGAATCTGTTTCATTAAAATTAACTGGTTCACAAACAAATGTAGGAACAAGTAAGAATACATATGAAATTGATTGGACAAAAGCGGATAGTAAAAACTATACAGTATCTGACACAATTGGAACATTAACAGTTAAACCACAATCTATTACTGAAAATGATCCTGATAATTTAGGAGTTACAGTAGGTACATTAACAGATGTTGTTTACAATGGATTAGATCAAGCTCAAAAACCAAGTGTTATTAATAAAGATGGAAATGCTTTAGTGGAAAATACAGATTATACAGTTGCTTTCTCTAACGATATTAAAAATGTTGGTGTTGTTACAGTTACAATTACTGGTACAGGAAACTACACTGGTACAGTAACTCGTACTTACAACATTATCAAAGCTCCATTAACAATTACTACAGAATCTGCTTCTAAAGTATATGATGGAACTGCTTTAACTGCTGGTGGTGAAATTGTTGGTTTAGTAAATAATGAAACAGTTACATTCAAGGTTACTGGAACACAAACAAATGTTGGAACAACAGGAAATACTTATGTATTAACTTGGGATGGAACAGCTGATGAAGATAACTATTCATTAAGTACTTCTTTAGGTACATTAACAGTAACAGAACAATCAATTGTCCCTGAAAATCCTTCTTATAAAGGTGTAACAGTAAATAATCCAACTGATAAAGTTTATAATGGACAAAAACAAGAATGGTATCCAATTGTTAGTAAAGAAGATGGAAGTAAATTAGTTGCTGGTAAGGACTATACAATTAAGTTCTCAGATGACGTGACAAATGTTGGTAAAGTAACAGTTACAATTACTGGTAAAGGAAACTATAGTGGAACAGTTACTAAGACTTACAATATCACTCCAAAAGAAGTTACAATCACTACTGAATCTACTTCTAAAGTATATGATGGAACGGCTTTAACGGCTCAAGGTTCTATTGAAGGTATTGTGGAAGGTGAAACTTATTCATTCACTACTACTGGATCTCAAACAAATGTAGGATCAAGTGTAAACAGTTATGATTTACAATGGACAGGAACTGCTAAAGAAGGTAACTACATAGTAAGTCCAAGTGTAGGAACATTAACAGTAACTGCTCAATCAATCAATCAAAAAGATGATAACTATTTAGGAGTTACAGTAGGAACATTAAGTGATGTTGTTTACAACGGATTAGAACAAGCACAAAAACCAAGTGTACAAGACAAATCTGGTAAAGACTTAGTTGAAGATGTAGACTACAAAGTTTCATTCTCTAAAGATGTAACTAATGTTGGAACAGTAACGGTTACAATTACAGGTATTGGAAACTACACTGGTGTTGTAACTCGTACATACAACATTACGAAAGCTCCATTAACAATTACGACTGAATCTGCTTCTAAAGTATATGATGGAACTCCATTAACTGCAGAAGGTAAAGTTGAAGGATTAGTAAATGGTGAAACAGTGTCATTTGAAACAACAGGAACTATTACAAATGTAGGAACAGTTGATAATGATTATTCATTAACATGGGATGGAACTGCTAAGGAAGGTAACTATGAAGTGAATGTAGATAAAGGTACATTGACAGTTACTCCACAATCCATTACTGAAAATGATCCTGATAATTTGGGAGTTACAGTAGGAACATTAACAGATGTTGTCTATAACGGATTAGAACAAGCACAAAAACCAAGTGTTACTGACAAAGATGGAAAAGACTTAGTAGAAAATACTGATTACACAGTAAGTTTCACTGAAGATGTGACAAATGTTGGTGAAGTAACAGTTACAATTACTGGTGTTGGAAACTATACAGGTACAGTAGTTCGTACTTATGATATTACACCAGCTAAATTGGTTATTAAAACAGGTAGTGCTACTAAAGAATATGATGGAAAACCATTGACTAATTCTGAAGTTGCAATTGAAGGATTAGTTAATGATGAAATCTTATCTGTTACAGTGACTGGATCTCAAACAGAAGTTGGATCAAGTGAAAACACAGTAGAACTTCATTGGGCTAAACCATTGTCTCGTGTAGCTAGAGAAAGTACAGCTCTTCAATCAAATTACGATGTGACATTTGAATTAGGAACATTAACTGTTACTAAAGCTAAAGAAGTCGTTAAAAATGACACAAATACAGGTGTTGGAACAAATGCTACTGCTTATATGACAAGCATGGCTGTTTCTGGAGCAGCGGCAGTTGCGTTATTAAAACGTAGAAACAAAAATAAAAAAGACTAATTAGGTCTTTAATCTGAAAAACATGGGTTTTGCCCATGTTTTTCTTTTTTTGTGGAATTCAAATTTATTTTCAATATAATTTTTGATAAACTTGATACATGAAAATAGAAGAAATATTAAAGCTAGAAAATAAATGTATTGTAGATATACGCGATGCTGGAACCTATCAAAGAGATCACATTCCTGGGGCTATAAACATTAAGATACAAGACTTAGAAACTTTACCTAAAGACAAACCATTATATTTATGTGATTACACGGGATTTAAAAGTGAACAATTATGTGAACAATTAAATCAAAAAGGATATGAAAGCTATGCCATTGATGGTGGATATTATGGATACGTAGATGCGATTCATTCTTTTTCTTGTAAAGAAATGGAACGAAGCATTATTAAAAAGTTTCGTAAAGAAATTTGGCGAAAATTTACGAAAGCTATCAATGAATATCAATTAGTTAATGAAGGCGATAAAATTGCGGTTTGTATTTCAGGAGGAAAAGATTCGGTTTTACTTGCGAAGCTATTCCAAGAATTAAAACGACACGGAAAAGTTAATTTTGATTTGGTTTTTCTTGTGATGAATCCTGGATATAATGATATGAACTACAATATGATTGAAGTAAACGCCAAGCGCTTAGATATTCCCATTACTTCATTTTCAACAGATATTTTTGAATATGTTTCAACACAATCTGGGGCACCGTGTTATTTATGTGCAAGAATGAGAAGAGGACATTTATATCATGCGGCTAAAGAACTAGGATGCAACAAGATTGCTTTAGGACACCATTATGATGATGTGATTGAAACGATTTTAATGGGAATGATGTATGGAGCACAGATTCAAACGATGATGCCCAAATTAAAGAGCACAAATTTTGAAGGAATGGAATTGATTCGTCCTTTGTATTTAGTTAGAGAAGATGACATCATTCATTGGATGAATTACAATCATTTACAATTTTTACGCTGTGCATGTAAGTTAACAGAAATGAGTGAAGAACAAGAAGGAGTTTCTAAGCGTAAGGAAATTAAGAATCTGATTAAAGAATTACATGAAATTAATCCTTACATAGAAGCTAATATATTTAAATCTGTTGAAAACGTGAATTTGGATACTGTTATTGCGTATAAAAAAGATGGCAAGAGAGTTCATTTTTTAGATGAATATGAGGAGAAGTAGTATGAATTTATTAACACAACAATTAAAGTATTTAATCGAAGACGATCAATATGAAATTACATCACTATCCAATATGGCTAGTTTTATCTACAATGAATTAGAAGATGTATCATGGGCTGGTTTTTATTTATATAAAGACGAACAATTAATTTTAGGACCCTTTCAAGGAAAAGTAGCTTGTACAATTATTAAAATGGGAAGTGGTGTATGTGGTACATCGGCTCTAAAACAAGAAACTTTGGTTGTGGAAAACGTACATGAATTTCCTGGACACATTGCTTGTGATAGCGCTAGTAATTCGGAAATCGTTGTTCCTATTGTAGTGAATGACAAATTATATGGAGTATTAGACTTAGACAGTACTTCTTTTGATCGATTTGGAAAAGACAAAGAATTAATTGAAAGTTTTGTGGATGTTTTAGTAAAGAAATTAGGATAGGCCTATTGTGAATAGGTCTTTTTTCTTTTTATAATAATAAAAAACATATATTTTTCATTTTTTATTGACTTTACCATAAGGGAATAGTTTATAAAAAAGACAAAGGAGGAGCTATGTTGATCAATGACGTTGAAAGTATTGTAGGAATATCGAAAAAAAGTATTCGTTATTACGAACAAATGGGATTAATTCATCCGGATCGAAGTGAATCCAATGGCTATCGAACATATAATGAATTTGATATAAGACAATTAAAGATTGTGAAATTTTTAAGAGAATTAGGAGTTCCTGTACAAGAAATTAAAAAAGTACTTAGTAATGAATTGTCTTTACGAGCTTGTGTTGAATCAAGGTTGTTGACGATTGAACAAGAAATGAAAAATTATCAAAAAGTGTGTTCTATGTGTTATAAACTCATTGATGCCAATGAATCACTTGAAACCATTCAAATTGATCAATACTTTCAAGACATGAATGTTTTAAACAAAGAGGGATTTTCAATGCGAAAAGTAGAAGAAGAACACAATAAACAAATAAAAGCAGCTATTTATTCAAGCATTGGATTTTGTTTGTTTATGGGGGCAATGGCGGCTCTGATGATTTATGCGCAGATGCAAGAACCTATGCCTATGATTTTATTTGTAGTTGTATTAAGTATTTTTGTTGTACCAATACTAGTTATACCTAAAATGTTGATAAGCAGAATTAAAGAAATTAAAAAAGGAGAAGCAGATGAAGCTAGTAAATATTGATTATGTGCCTGGATATGAAATTGTAGAGGCATTAGGGATTGTAAAAGGACAAGTAGTTCAGTCTAAAAATATTGGAAAAGACATTGGAGCTGGTTTAAAAACCATTGTGGGTGGAGAATTAGTTGGTTATTCTGATATGTTGAAAGAAGCAAGACAAATTGCGACAAAACGAATGGTTGATGAAGCAGAATCGTTGGGAGCAGATGCGATTATTAATATTCGTTTTGGTTCGTCTTCTGTTATGTCTGGGGCAGCTGAAATCATTGCCTATGGAACGGCTGTAAAATTAAAATAATAAAAACAAAGAGGTTGTCAATATGATGGCCTCTTTTGTGAATTCGCTTACATTTTAATTGAATTTAACATAAATAGTTGTAAAATATGAAATAGAGTAAATCTTATAGGAGGAAATAATATGGCAAATCGTTTTATTTTAAATGAAACATCTTATCATGGAAAAGGAGCAATCAACGAAATCCCAACGGAAATTAAAGCACGTGGATTCAAAAAAGCATTCGTTGCTTCTGACCCTGATTTGATTAAATTTGGCGTAACTAAAAAAGTAACAGATTTATTAGATGGAGCTGGAATTGAATATGTTGTTTACAGCAATATTCAACCAAACCCAACAATTGAAAACGTACAAACAGGTGTGAAAGCATTCGCTGATGCACAAGCAGATGTAATCATCGCTATTGGTGGTGGATCAAGTATGGATACTGCTAAAGCAATTGGTGTTATTAACACAAACCCTGAATTTGCGGATGTACGTTCTTTAGAAGGTGCAAGTCCAACTAAAAATCCTTGTACACCAATTTTAGCTGTACCAACAACAGCTGGAACTGCTGCTGAAGTAACTATCAACTATGTAATCACTGACCCAGAAAACAAACGTAAATTCGTTTGTGTAGATCCACATGATATTCCTGTTGTTGCCTTTGTTGACCCAGACATGATGTCAAGTATGCCTGCTGGATTAACAGCTGCTACTGGTATGGATGCTTTAACACATGCCATTGAAGGATATATTACAGCGGGTGCTTGGGAATTAAGTGATATGTTCCATATCAAAGCTATTCAATTAATTGCGAAAAACTTACGTGGAGCTGTTAATAATGATCCAACTGCTAGAGAAAACATGGCATTGGCTCAATACATTGCTGGTATGGGATTCTCAAATGTTGGTTTAGGTGTTGACCACGCTATGGCTCATACTTTATCAGCTTACTATGGAATGCCTCATGGAAAAGCATGTGCTACTCTTCTTCCAACTGTTATGGCTTATAACGCTGATGCGACTGGTGAAAAATACCGTGACATTGCAGCTGCTTTTGATGTAGAAGGAGCTTACACTAAACCACTTGAAGAAGTTCGTGAATTAGCTGTTGCGGCTGTTAAACAATTAGGAGAAGACGTTGGAATTGAAATGTCATTGAAAGGTGTTGTTCCTATGGAAGACATCGATGCATTGAGTGCTGATGCTTCTAAAGACGCATGTGCGCCAGGAAATCCAAAACCTGCTTCTGTTGAAGACATCAAACAAATGTTCTTATCATTAATGTAATAACTAAAAAGGAGATCAGTCGATCTCCTTGCAGTTTGTTGACAAACCCCTCGTTTTATTTTATTCGAGGGGTTATATTTTGCCAA